>JBKPBM010000158.1:0-3267 GCA_046744325.1 Actinomycetota bacterium
CTCCGGTATTGCTCGCCCGACGGTGAGGTCGAGGACGCCTACAACCCCAACGGCGCGGCCAACGCCATCGCCGGGCTGCGCAACGAGGCCGGCAACGTCCTGGGCATGATGCCCCATCCGGAGCACGCGGTGGACCCCGACCTCGGCCCCACGGGCGGGCACGCCGTGTTTGAATGGCTGTTCGCCGCGGCCCGCGCCCGCGCCGCCGTCCCCGCATGAGCACGGTGGCCGAGGCGCCCCTGCACCGGGCCCTCGGTCTGACGGACCAGGAGCACGACGCCATCGCCGATGGCCTGGGACGGGAACCGAACCCGACCGAGCTGGCGATGTACGCGGCGATGTGGTCCGAGCACTGCTCCTACAAGTCGAGCAAGGTGCACCTGCGAACCCTTCCCACCGAGGGGCCTCACATCCTGGTGGGGCCGGGGCAGGACGCTGGCGCCGTCGACCTGGGCGACGGGATGGCCTGCGTGTTCAAGCTCGAATCGCACTCCCACCCCAGCGCCGTGGAGCCCTATCAGGGCGCGGCCACGGGGGTGGGGGGGATCGTCCGCGACGTGCTGTCGATGGGTGCTCGCCCGGTGGCCCTGCTCGACCCGCTCCGGTTCGGGCCGCTCGACGACCCTCGCAACCGGTACCTGTTCTCCGGCGTCGTCGCGGGGATCGGCGGCTACGGGAACTGCATCGGGGTTCCCACGGTGGGGGGCGAGGTGAAGTTCGCCCCCTGCCACGGCTCCAACCCCACGGTCAACGTCATGTGCCTCGGGTTCGCCCCGGCCGATCGCCTGCTGTCGGCCGGCCGAGCGACCGAGGGCGACGCGATGGTCCTGATCGGCGCGTCGACCGGCCGTGATGGGATCGGCGGGGTGTCCGTGCTGGCCTCGCGCTCGTTGGAGGAGGACGCCCATGTGTCGCGGCCGAGCGTGCAGATCGGCGATCCCTTCTCCGAGAAGCTGCTGATCGAGGCCTGCCTCGAGCTCGCCGACCGCGGCGTGCTGCACGGACTGCAGGACCTGGGCGGCGCGGGCCTGACGTGCGCGGCGTCCGAGTCCGCCACCCGCGCCGGGCTGGGGGCCGACCTCGACCTGGACGAGGTTCCCCTGCGCGAGGCGGGCATGGAGCCGTTCGAGATCCTGACCTCGGAGTCTCAGGAACGCATGCTGGCCATCGTCCACCCCGATGACGTGCCTGCGGTGCGAGCGGTGTGTGCGCGGTGGGGGCTCCAGGCGAACCCGGTGGCCCACCTCAGCGCGGGCGGCGCGCTTCGGGTTTGGCATCGTGGCCTGGAGGTGGCGTCCGTGCCCGCCCGGTCCCTGGCCGAGGATGGCCCCGTCTACGAACGCCCCATGGAGTCCCCCCGGTGGCTGGACCGGGTGCGCCAGGACGACCCCGCCGGCTCGCCGCTTCCGGTCTCCATGGAGGAGGCGTTCCTGGCCGTCCTCGGGTCCCCCAACGTCGCCAGCATGCGGTGGGCCTTCGAGCAGTACGACTCGATCGTGATGGGAGGGAGCGTGGTCGGGCCGGGGGCGGACGCGGCGGTGATCCGCCTCGAAGGTTCGGTCAAGGCCGTGGCGGTCTCCACCGACGGGAACGGACGATATGGCCACCTGGATCCCTATCTCGGCGGCGCGCACGCCGTGGCCGAGTCGGCCCGGAACGTCGCCGTGGTCGGCGCTCGTCCCCTCGCCGTCACCAACTGCCTGAACTTCGGCAACCCCGAGCGGCCCGAGGTGATGTGGGCCTTCGCCGAGGCCGTGCGGGGGATGGGAGACGCCTGCCGGGCGTTCGACACTCCCATCACCGGCGGGAACGTGTCGTTCTACAACGAGTCCGAACGGTCCTCCGTCTTCCCCACACCGGTGGTCGGGATGGTGGGGATCCTCGAGGACTACCGGTTGCTGGTCCGGCCCGGGTTCCCCGCAGGTGGACTCGTCATCTACCTCCTGGGGGCGACGCTTCCGGAGCTTGGGGGGTCTGAGTTCGCGGAGGTCGTCCTGGGCAAGGTCACCGGTCGGCCTCCCGGCCTCGATCACGAGATGGAGCGGCGGCTGCATCGGCTGCTGCACGATGCGTCGCGCCGGGATGCCCTGGCTTCCTCGCACGACCTCTCCGATGGCGGGCTGGCCGTCGCCCTCGCGGAGTCGGCCATCGCCGGCGGGGTCGGGTTCCGGGTCGAGCTTCCCGAGGACTGGGGATTCGAACCGCACGTCGGGTTGTTCTCGGAGTCGGCCTCCCGCGCGATCGTCACCGCCAGGACGGGGAGCGAGGGAGCCCTGGAGCGACTGGCGTCGGCGCACCGCGTCCCACTGGTCCGGCTGGGGAGGACTGGCGGCGATCGCCTCGCGTTCGCGGGTCTGTTCGAGGCCGATCTCCAGGACGCGCTGGTGATCTATGAGGGGACGATCCCGAGGCTCATGTCCAGGGGTCGCCAGCCGGAGTCAGGCCCTTCCGCGTAGCGTCGGCACCCATCCCGCCCGCCGGCATCGGCGGGTGGACCTGCCCGTTCGGGGCTGTCAGAGGCCGGTGCTAGGATCGGGCGGATCGTGACAGGGGAAGGTCCGGACGAGCTCAACGAGGCATGCGGGCTCTTCGGCGTGTGGGCGCCGCGGGAGGACGTTGCTCGGCTCACCTTCTTCGGGCTGTTCTCCCTGCAGCATCGGGGCCAGGAGTCGGCCGGGATGGCCGTCTCCGACGGCGAGCGCATCGTGGTGTACCGGGACCTCGGGCTGGTCTCGCAGGTGTTCAACGAACAGACCCTGACCACCCTGCAGGGGGACCTCTGCATCGGGCACACGCGATATTCCACCACCGGGTCGACCACCTGGGACAACGCCCAGCCGGCGTTCGCCACCAACGGGCGCCACGGGGTGGCGCTGGGCCACAACGGGAACCTCGTGAACACGACCCAGCTCGCCGAGCGGGTGGGCCGGCGGGGCAGGGCCACAACGGACTCGGACCTCGTGGCCCGGCTGCTGGCCCGGGATCTCGACGACGGGCTGGAGGAGGCCGCCCTGCGCGTGCTGCCCATGCTGTCGGGCGCCTACTCGTTCGTGATGATGGACGAACGGACCGTGTTCGCCGCGCGGGACCCGTATGGGATCCGGCCCCTGGCCATCGGCCAGCTCCCATCCGGTCTGTGCGTGGCCTCCGAGACCTGCGCCTTCGACGTGGTGGGGGCGACCTACGTGCGCGAGGTGGAGCCGGGTGAGCTCGTCACGCTGGACGAGCGGGGGCTCCGGTCGGTCCGGTTCGCTCCCTCTCCCCGCC
>JBKPBM010000355.1:0-5847 GCA_046744325.1 Actinomycetota bacterium
CGCCAACCATCTCCCGGTCGAACAGCCTGGCCGTGAGGATGGGGATGGGCTCGAACGATTCCCGGACGGTCTGGAGGTGCTCGGCCTGGATGTCCTTCCACTTGCCGAATAGGGGTCGTTGACCTCGTCGGGGATGATCCGATTCACCACGACCGCGTCGACCCGGTAGCCGAACAGCGACAGGTACGTGTAGGTCCGCCGGGCCTCGGCGATCACCATCTTCTCCGGGTTCATCACCAGGCGGACGCTGGACATCCGCTCGTTCGTCAGAAGCTGACGGACTCCGTCCAGGTTGCGGTGCAGCCGCTCCACCGCGGCGAAGATGCGGTCGTCGGCGATGGGCATGGTGGTGATCCGGGACAGCAGCGGGCGGATGGTCTTCACCACCCGGCGCTCCACCGGGAAGATCCGTTCGATGTACCAGTTCATGACCTCGGGCAGCGACAGGAGCCGGAGGGTCTCGGCCGTCGGGGCGGCGTCGATGATCAGCAGGTCGTAGCGCCCCGAGTCCACGTGCTGCTTGACGTCGGTCAGGCTGAAGATCTCGTCCAGGCCCGGGATCACCGAGAGCTCCTCCGCCTCGATCGCGTCGACCCCGGCCCAGTTCAGGAAGGCGATCACGAACTCCTGGATGTCCCGCCAGTTCGCCTCCAGGCGCTCCTGGGCGTCGATCTGCTCGGCCCACAGGTTGGGCCCCACGGGGGTGGCCCGGGAGGCGAGGGGCAGGTCGAACGAGTCGGCCAGCGAATGAGCGGGGTCCGTGCTCATGATCAGGGTTCGGGCCCCGGCATTGGCCGCGGACACGGCCGTGGCGGCCGCCACGGTCGTCTTTCCCACACCTCCCTTGCCGGTGAACAGCAGGATCCGCACGCCGCCGACTAGCCTACCGGAGCCGACGCGGAGCACCCATGGCCGATAAGCATCGCGCTCCGCGGTGAGGGTCGCTACGATGGCCGGCCATGCATCGGCCGCGCAGGTTCGGGACGATCCTCCCGACGGCGATGGTCGGCGTCGCGCTGGTCGTTCCGCCGAAGGCGGTCGCCTCCACGGCGGCGTTGCGGATCCAGCTCGCGGCGACGGCGGGAACGTCGGTGGCTCAGGGGTCGGCGATGGCCTTCCGGGCGAGTGCCGCCAACTCAGGAAGCCAGGCCGCCCTCGTCGATGTCGTGCTGTCCCTGAGCTCGCCGTCCGCCGCCGGCGTGTCGTTCGCTGAATGGACGGCGACCGCGCCCGCGGGCGGGACCATCTCCCAGGACTTCGCGGTGACTCCCGCCCAGTGGGACGCCGACCTCGGCACCTACCAGATCCTGGGGTCGACGAGCGTCCCGGTGACGCCGCTGTCCTTCGACGTGACGGCGGCGACGGTGCCGGTCCCGACGTTCCAGGACGTCACCGCCTCGGCCGGGCTCGCGATGACCCTCCCCGTCGCCCCCTGTCAGGACTTCGCGTCGGGCGCGGCCTGGGGGGACGCGAACGGCGACGGGTCCCTCGACCTGTACGTCCCCTCCGCGGCCGGCCCGGCCCTCATCTGGAGCATCGACGGCCAGGGGCACTTCGCCGACCAGGCCGCGACCAGGGGTGTGGACGACGCCGGCTCGGTGGGGGTCGGGGCCGTTTTCGTCGACTACGACGGCGATGGGGACCAGGACCTCTACGTTCTCAACGATGGAGCCAACCGTCTCTATCGAAACGACGGGACCGGACACTTCTCCGACGTGGCTTCGGCGCTCGGCGTGGCCGACGCGGCGCTGTCCACCAGCGCCGCGTGGGCCGACTACGACGGCGACGGCCGCCTGGATCTCTACGTCTCCGACTACCGGAACTGCCTGGAGTTCCAGGCCGAGCAGGACCGCCTGTACCACCAGGAGCCGGACGGGACCTTCTCGGATCAGACCGGGCTCCTGCCCGCGTCCTCCACCCTCGGCTCGGGATTCCAGGCCAGCTGGTTCGACGCCGACGGCGATGGGGACCCGGACCTGTACCTGGCCAACGACTACATCGGGTGGCAGTATCGGCAGCCCAACCACATGTGGCGCAACGATGGAGCCGGGGTCGGTGGTTCGTGGACGTTCACGGACGTGTCGGCCTCGACCGGGACGGGGTACGCCGTCAACTCGATGGGGGTGGCCGTGGCCGACTACGACCGCGACCAGCACCTCGATTTCGCCGTCTCGAACATCGCGGGCAACGTGCTCGCTCACAACAACGGCGACGGCACGTTCACCGACGTGGCCGCCGCCGCGGGCATCCAGCGACCCACCCAGTCGCTCGGCGTGAACTCCATCACGTGGGGTCTTGCCTTCTTCGACGCGAACCTCGATGGCTGGGAGGACCTGTACGCAGCGTCCGGCCCCATCTGGACCGACGACGTGCTGCCGAACCAGCTGTTCGTGAACGCGGGAGGAGGGCGGTTCCTGGACCTGTCAGCGCCGAGCGGGGCCGCCGACCCGGGCATCAGCCGAGGGGTCGCCCTGGCCGACTACGACCGCGACGGCCTGATGGACGTCTTCGTGGTGAACCAGGACGGAACCCCTCACCTGTACCGCAACGTCACGCCGATGGACGGCCGGCACTGGCTGGAGCTGGACACCGTCGGCACGACCAGCAACCGCGACGGATGCGGCGCGCTGGTCACGGTGGTTGCCGGCGGAGCCACACTTCTCCGCCAGGTCCTCTGTGGTTCGACCGGGCTGTCCTCCGGCTCGGATCCCACCCTGCACCTCGGTCTGGGGTCGGCGTCCAAGGCCACCCGCATCGTGGTGCAGTGGCCCTCCGGGACGCGCCAGGTCCTGCGGGGAGTCAGGGCGGACCGGCTGGTGACCATCACCGAGCCCGATCGCTGAGAGGTCCGTGGCGGTGACCATCCGGATGGCCACCGACGGCGATGCCCGGGCGGTGGCCGAGATCCAGATCCGGGGATGGCAGCAGACGTACCGGGGTCCCATGCCGGACGAGTTCCTGGACACCCTCTCGCTCGATGACCACGAGGCCATGTGGCGGCGAGTGATCTCCCGCCAGGGCACCGGCGACGTGCCCACCCTCTGGGTCGCGGAGCGGGACGAGCGGCTGGTTGGCTTCGTCCTCGAGGGTCGAGCCCGGGACGCCGGCCCCGGCGTCGGAGAGGTGTGGGCCATCTACGCCGATCCGAACGTACTGGGGACCGGGGTGGGGTGGGAACTCATGGCGCACGCGACCAGGCGCCTGCGAGAGCAGGGCCTGGGCTCGGCGATCCTATGGGTGGTGGAGGGGAACCAGCGGGCCCGGCGCTTCTACGAGCGCGCGGGATGGGCGTCGGACGGCGCGGTGAAGGACGAGGGCTTCGCGGGCGTGGTGGTTCGAGAGGTCCGCTACGTGATCGACCTCCAGGACCCGGCCTAGCGCGAGCGGCTCTCCACCTCTTTCTTCAGCCCGCCGAGCGCGGTGTTGATGATCATCTTCTCGGCCTGGCGCTTCATGATTCCCGGCAGGGCGATGGCCAGCTCCATGCTGGTCCGGTAGGTGACCGTCGTGCCGTCACCGGATGGCTCCAGCACGTACTCGCCCTCGATGGCCTTGACCGCCCCCGAAGCATCCTTCGAGGTCCAGGACACCCCGCCCTCATCTCCCCCGTAGGTGTACTCCAGCGTGTACTCGGCGCCGATGCCCATCTGGCCCACCTCGAAGTGCACCTCGATCGGTCGCCCCTGCGGGTCGGTCGCCCTGACCTCAGTCTTCTTCACGCCCTGGGCCCAACTCGGGTACGCCGCGTAGTCGGAGATCACGGCCATGACCTCCGCGGTGGTCGCGGCGACCTCGATCGAGCCTTCGGTCTGTTCCGCCATCGGCATGTCCTCCTCGCGAGACTCGCTCGGCCGAGCCTACCCCTTCGGCTCCAGCAGACACCGACCCGTGATCCCCCGGGCTACACGCCTGAGAACGCGACCACCTGGCGCTCGGCGGCAACGTACAGCCGGCCGCCGGCCGCCGAGGGTGAGGCGAAGTGCGTGACGCTGCCCAGGGAGGCCCGGAAGCGCTGGCGCCCGCTCCGGGCATCGAACGCGTACAGGTCGCCCGAGTTGACGTCCACCGTCCACACGGCCCCGCCGGCGACGATGGGAGGACCGGCGTCGAAGCCCGGCCCGGTCCAGGCCACCGTGAACGACGCCTCCGACTCCAGGCGGACCGCCGCCAGACCCCCGGTGCAGGGGACGTAGACGAACGGGGGCATCCACGCCGTGCCCCCGAACGCCCCGCCCGAGCACACCTTGGCCGAGAACGCCTGCCCTCCGATGCCGCCGAGATGGCCGGCCCGCAGCAGGTACCCCACACCCTCCTTGCCCGCCTGGAACACCAGGCCGTCGTCCAGGATCGCCGGTCCGATCGATCCCAGGTCCACGTCTCCCTGGTTCAGGGCCAGCCAGTTCGCCGGGGCGAACGAGTCGAGCAGGCGCAGGTCGGGTGAGAGCCGGATCACCGCGTTGCCCTCGTCGAAATCCGCGAACGAGCTGCTGTTGCCGGTGGCCACGAACAGGTCCCCGGCCCCATCGACGGCGGGACCCGACGGGGCCCAGATCCCCGCCGCCCGGACCGAGGGAACGCGGTAGGAAAGGAGCGAGCCGCTCCCGTCAAGCGCCAGCCCCACGACCCCACCGTGGTACTCGCCGCAGTCGCCGAACAGGCCACCGAAGGGCGCGTACACGCGCCCGTTCGCGATGAGCAGCGCCCCCCGCTGTTGGTGGACGCGCGGGTCGGCGCCCGGCGCGTCGGCCGGGTGCCGGAATCGCACCCCGCCGTTCGCGGTGTCCAGCGCGACCAGCTCGTGCCGGGCCGGCGTCTCGAAGGCCACGGCGTACAGCACGCCAGTGTCCGGATCGATGGCCGGGGTCCCGGTGATGCCCGTCGGATCGATGTTCCCGCAGGCGAGCTCCGAGCGTGGGACCGGCTCCCCGAGATGGGTCCTCCACAGGACCCGGCCGGTGTCCGCGGCGAGCGCGTAGATCGAATCGTTCTCCGTGGCCACCAGGATCCGGCGGCCGAACACCAGTGGCTGGGCGTACACGTCGCCGTCGCGCGGCGGTGACGCCCACGCCCGCTGGATCGAACCGATGGCCGGCGAGGAGGGGTCCACCCCGGTCCGGGCCCCATCGTGGTGGTAGGTCAGCCAGGCGGCCTCCACAGGTGAGCTGGGAGCCGACGGCGAGATCGAAGCCGGGGTCGAGGTGGCGGGCGGTGCAGACGAATGGGCGGATGTCGACGGCGGGGGCGCCGGGGCGTTCGAGGTGCACGCCCACACGAGGCCGAGGGAGGCGGCGCAGGCGATCGCGCGGAGTCTCCAGTGATGCATGCAGCCCATTCTGCGGTGCCGCCGGACGACGTGCCCAACCCAGCCCCGGCGGCGGGGCTGCTCAGCCCGGGACGTCGATGGTGAACCCACGGCCGGTGGCCTGGAAGTGGCCCACGTTCACCATCTCGGTCCGCCCGATGGTGCCCCGATTCACCAGGGGCTGGTGCACGTGGCCGAACAGCGCGTACCGCGGCTGGTGGCGCTGGATGTAGCCGACCAGCCCGACCGATCCGGGCTCGAACTTCCGTGCCACCACGTCGTAGACGTACCAGGGCAGGCGGGGCGGCATATGGGTGCACACCACGTCGACCGGGCCGATGGCATCGAACTTCGCGTCGAACTGCTGGTCGGGCACCTCCCCCGGCACGCCCAGCGGTGTCCTTACGCCCCCGCCCACGAACCCGAAGTCCAGCGAGCCCAGCCTGACCGTCTCGGCGTCGACGAACCGGACCCCGCCCGAGGCCATCGACCGGACCAGCTCGGGCAGATCGACGTTCCCGAACGTGACGTACGTGGGAGAGGGA
>JBKPBM010000073.1:0-2004 GCA_046744325.1 Actinomycetota bacterium
TGCCTTCGGACGCGCGCGGGCTCGTCGATCTCTCCGCGCTGGAGAAGCTCGTCGACGAGGAAGTGGCGGGGCTCATGCTCACGAACCCCAACACGCTCGGCCTGTTCGAGGAGGAGATCGAGGCCATCGCCGGCGTCATGCACCGCGTGGGCGCGCTCCTGTACTACGACGGGGCGAACCTCAACGCGATCATCGGTCGCGTCCGGCCGGGAGACATGGGGTTCGACATCGTGCACATGAACACGCACAAGACCTTCGCCACACCCCACGGTGGGGGAGGGCCAGGGGCGGGGCCGGTGGCGGTGAGCGACCGGCTCGAGCGCTTCCTGCCCGCGCCGGTGGTGGCCTTCGACGAGGCCGAGGGGCACTTCCGGTGGGACCACGACCGTCCCGACTCGATCGGCAAGGTGCACGGGTTCCATGGGAACTTCGGCGTGCTGGTCCGGGCCTATGCGTACGTGTTCGCCCACGGGCGCACCGGCCTGCGCGAGGTGGGGGAGCGGGCGGTGCTCAACGCGAATTACCTGTCGTGCCTGGTCCGAGAGGCCTTCCCCCTGGCCTTCGACGGACGGCCGATGCACGAGTTCGTGGCGACCGCGAAGCCGCTTCGCAAGCACGGTGTCCGCGCCACCGACGTGGCCAAGCGCCTGATCGATCTGGGCTTCCATCCCTCCACGGTGTACTTCCCGCTGGTCGTGGAGGAGGCCATGATGGTCGAGCCCACCGAGACCGAGACCAAGGAGACCCTCGATGCCTTCGCCGAGGCGATGCTGCAGGTCGCCCGGGAGGCCGAAGAGGACCCCGAGCTCCTTCGCCAGGCTCCGGTGAGCACGCCCGTCCGTCGTCTCGACGAGGCCAGGGCGGCACGGCAGCTCAGACTGCGCTGGTGATCAGGCCGGCCGCCGAGGCCGACCTCGATGCGGTGGCCGGCATCTGGTACGCAAACGAGGTGGCGGAGGACCCTTCGAGCCCGCCTCCGCCCGGGTCCCGCCCCACCGGCGAGCTCTACCACCACCTGTTCGCCACCGGCACGATGGTCGTGGCCGAGGAGGGGGGCTCGATCGTCGGGTTCGCGTGCAGCGTGCTCCGGGGCCGGATCCGCTTCCTGACCGACCTGTTCGTCCTGCCAGGGCTTCAGGGACACCGCCGCGGCGCCACGCTCCTCGAGGCCGCCATGCCCGCGGAGGATGGCGTGACGCAGGCGACGCTGTCCTCGAAGGACCCCCGGGCCCAGGCCCTGTACATCCGTGCGGGGATGTCGGCGCTGTGGCCTCACCTCGCCCTTCGGGCCGGTTCCTCGGAACTCGATCTCCAGGGCGATCCCGGCGAGGGGGACGTGCACGTGGTCGAGGCCTCGGAGGGCGACCGCCCCCTCCTGGTCGAATGGGACGAGCGGGTGTCCGGCCGGCCCCGTCCGGAAGATCACGCGTTCTGGAGGCGGGAGCGTGGCGGTGTGCCCCTGCTGTTCGAGCGCGAGGGCACGCGCGTCGGCTATGGCTACGTCCAGCTGGCCTCGCCGATGGCGCTGTGGGAACCGGATCGAGCCACCGTCGGGCCGATCGGCGTGGACGACGCCGACGACGCCGCCGCCTGCGTCGCCGCCGCCGTCCGGTGGGCGGCCGAGCGGGCGCGGGCGGTCGGGATCTCCCTTCCCGGCCCCCATCCGGCCATCGGGCGGCTGCTCCGGGCAGGCTTCCGCATCACCTACGTGGAGCTGTTCCACGGCGCGCGATTCGAATTCGTCGATCCCAGCCGCTACGTCTCCAGTGGGAGCGACCTGTTCTGATCAGCAGGCCGTCGTTCGCTCAACCAGGGGCAGTAGCGAGGTGTCATCCACCCCGTGCGCTCCCGCCACCCAGATCTCCCCCGTGGGCAGGGCCGTGATCCCCTCCAGCGTGGCGATGGCGTCGCCTCCGGTGGGGCCCTGGGCCGGCACCTGTGTCCACTGCACGCCCTGTCTCTTATACACATCTCCGAGCCCACGAGACATTGATACTGATCGCG
>JBKPBM010000278.1:0-6180 GCA_046744325.1 Actinomycetota bacterium
CAGACGGTCGGGTCGATGGCGTGGGCCCGGATCACGTCGAGAAGCTCGCCGAGGCGGATTTCACAACGCCGAGGATCGCCTCCTCAGGAATCCAGAGCGCACGGGTCGTACACCTGCCGGGATCGCATGCGAAAGGCACGCTCGGCATCACTCCGGACCCGGCGTTCGACTACAACGGGCTTCAGTGGGACTACAATCGGATCAACGCGCCGGAGGCCTGGGACACGAGCTCGGGGAACGCCGACGTCACCGTCGGTGTGGCCGACACGGGTCTTGACTACACCCATCGGGACCTGGCGGACAATGTCTCCTCGGTGGTGGACTTCACCCCGCTGGAGAAGCCACCGCTCTGCCTCTCGCTGTTCGGGGCGTCGGATCAGGGGTTGTCCAGGAAGCTCGGCGGGCCGGTGGACGGCGACTTCTTCGGGCACGGCTCGTGGATCGGAGGAGACATCGGCGGGGTGCTGAACCAGATCGGGATGAACGGCATCGCGCCGAACATCTCACTGGTGTCGCTGAAGATCTCGCAGTGGTGCGGCTACGCCTACGACCAGACGATCCTCGCGGCGTTCCTGTACGCGGCGAACCACGGGATCGACGTGGTCAGCATCTCCTTCGGCGGGTACCTGGACCGGTCGGATCCGGCCCAGGACATGATCTACAAGGAGTACGTGGCCACCGTCGCCTACGCGAAGGAGAAGGGGACGGCGATCGTCGCGGCGGGCGGCAACGAGCACACTCGCATCGGAACCGGCGGAAAGGTGCTCACCCACGGCACCCTGACCAACCCGACGGCCGGAGTCCTGAACGACTTCTTCGGCTGGTACGAGGTGCCGGGCGGCGTGCCGGGCGTCGTCGACGTGGCCTCGCTGGGGAACCACGTCAACGGGTCAAGCCCCACGTGCCCACCGGGGACCGAGGGGAGCGACCAGGACCTCAACGCGACCTGCAAGCCGGATGCGGACCCGCACCAGTCGAAGGGCCAGGGGCTGGACAACCAGCTCGCCTACTACAGCAACTACGGGCCGAGGATCGACATCGCCGCGCCCGGAGGTGCCAGGAAGTTCAACCTGCCCTTCTGGGACCGGGGCGGGACCCCGGGATATCCGTACACGACCGAGGATCTCACCAACGTGTGGGAGGACTTCAGCGTCACCTCCAACTTCGCGGTGGAGATCCCGTGCTTCGTGTTCACGGAGGGCTCGGGCTTCCCGCAGGGGCAGTGCTACACGTCCATCCAGGGCACATCCATGGCCACCCCGCATGTCTCGGCGGTGCTGGCGCTGATCGCGAGCTCGCACCCCGAGCTCCGGCACGACGTGGATGCCATGGTCGCCTTCATGGAGGCAGGCGCCACGCCGGCGCACAACACCACCCGCCCGACCTCCGCCACCGACACATCCGGCGGGGACATCGGCGGGATCTACGGCGTCGACTGCACCACCGGCTACTGCCATCTGGGTGGGCCGAAGCCCATCCCGGACGACGAGGCGTACGGCGCGGGAGTGCTGAACGCCGCGGTGATCGGCGAGTAGGGACGAAGCCGCGGTCGAGAGGCCGCTCGTGAACGAAGGAGGGGCCGGACCGAACGGACCGGCCCCTCCTTCGTTGCTGTGACCAGCGGAGGGGCACCCCTTTCTCCAGCGGAGGACGGAGCGTTTGACAAGTCGCCGGATGTGGCGGTCCAATCTCCCGCGCTCTCGAACGGGCAGTCGACTCGAAGGGGAGGTGATGCCCTGGCGGAGACCCCGTCATCGGTCGCCCACTCACGACGAAGGGAGCAGGATGAGAACCAAGATCCGGATGGCGCTCGGGCTGGCCCTGGTGCCGGGACTGATCGCCGCCGTGCTGGTGGCCTCGCAGGCGCCCACGACGGGTGCCGGGGTGGTCAAGAACAAGGTCATCAGCCACTTCATCGATGTCTATCTGGGCAAGGCCAAGCAGAACCCGCACATGGCGCAGCTCTCGGGCGGCACCCTCTTCTCGTACCTGGAGGCGCTGGGGATCGTCGATGCGAGGACGCAGCGCACGTCGGGGAAGGACGCGGTGTCCGGGATCTCCGTGGCCTCCACGCAGGGATGCCCCCAGGTCCTGGTCGCCCGGGGGCGGAAGAACATCAAGGTCAACCAGGACTGCAGCTTCCGTAGGCAGGCCGAAGAGGAGATCGCGGTCAACCCCCTGGACAACAACAACTTGATCGCCGGCCAGAACGACTCCCGGCTCGGGTTCAACCAGTGCGGGTTCGACTGGAGCTTCGACGGCGGCAACACGTGGGGCGACGGGAACCCGCCGTTCCACCAGGTCCTGCTGGGCAATGGGCACGTGCAGGACTTCTGCAGCGACCCGACCGAGACGTTCGACTCCCAGGGCAACGCGTTCTTCGGCGGCCTGGGGCTGTCCATCGACGGCTTGGACGCGGCGGTCCTGGTGGCCCGGTCCGACGCCGGGATCGGCGGGGCCTTCTACCACGATCCCGACCAGAGCGACGCCTGGCACCAGTACAAGGACAGCCCGCTGGGCGTGGTGAACGACGACTACGACCCGGCCGGCTGCACCACCAATGACAAGGAACTGATGGCGGCCGACGCCCACGTGGGGAGCCCGAAGCAGGACAACGTCTACATGGCGTGGACCTTCTTCGACTTCTGCACGGGCGAGGGGGTCGGGGCCCACAGCCCCATCCACTTCAGCCAGTCGACCGATGGCGGCTTCACCTGGTCAACCCCGATCGAGATCAGCGGGTCGAACGCCACCAACTGCACCGCGTTCAGCGGCGAGAGCGACCCGAACGCCTGTGATCAGGACCAGGGACCCCACCCGGTCGTCGGCCCCGACGGCACGGTGTACGTGGCCTTCGGCAACGGCAACACCCCGACCGCCGGGATCAACCAGCACATGATCGTGTCCTGCGCACCGGGGTCGGACTGCTCGCAGGCGGCGAGCTGGACCGCTCCCGTGAAGATCGGCGACGACGACGGCCTGCAGCCGACGGCGTCGGTCACCGACCCGGTGACCGGATGCCCCGGCGGCCGGCAGTGCCTGCCGCCGAACGGGTACCGGATGGACGACTTCGTCGAGGGGTCGCTGTCCGCGTCCCACAACGGCAACCTGTTCTTCGCGTGGGCCGACGGACGGAACCTGGGCGCCAACTGCCAGGGTGACTACGCGGCGGCCACCGCACCGTGCAACAACGACGTGTTCTACTCGTACTCCACCGACGGCGGAGCGACGTGGAGCGCGGCGACGCTGGTCACACCCACGTCGCACTTCGGCGAGACGGCCCAGTGGATGCCCTGGTCGGCCGTGAATGCCAACGGCAACCACCTGTACGTCTCGTTCTACGACCGTGGGTACGGCTCCTGCGAGTTCCAGGGGTGCCAGGACATCACTCGTGCCGACATCCTGAACCCCGCGACCGGGAGCCCGTCGTTCAGCTACACGCGGCTGACCACCGCGCACATGCCGAACCTGGTCGTGGCGAACAACCCCGTGCAGGCTGGATTCATCGGCGACTACATGTGGGTGACGGTCGACAACACCGGCGCCCCCCTCACCGTGTGGGCCGACACGCGGGGGCGGGCCGGATCCGTGGAGGAGAACATCTACTTCTCCAAGTAGGAAGCATCACCTCGAGGGCACGATGCGCTCGTGCCACTGAGGAAGGCAGGCGGAGGCCACTCCCGGAACGGGAGTGGCCTCCGCATTCGGATGAGGCCCAGGCCGCGCCGGTCCATCAGACGGCCGGGGTCGAAAGAAAGTGGGCCATTTCCATCTCTTGGACCTTGCGGTTTGTAGGCCGATGCGGCAGCATCCCTGCTCATGCGCAAGGGCTGGCACGCAGCCCGGCGCCGGGGAAGGCCCGCCATTCGTCTACTGCTGCTGTTGGCGCTGGTCCTCGCGGTGCACGGGCCCATCGGGTCGGGGTCGGCCGCCGCCGGCGCGAGCCCCGCACGGGTGCGCACGACCCAGCCCAACATCGTGTTCATCCTGACCGACGACCAGCGGTGGGACACGCTGTGGGCCATGCCGAACCTGCAGTCGGAGCTCGTGGCACACGGCATGACCTTCGCGAACAACTTCGTGGTCAACTCGACCTGCTGCCCCTCCCGGACCACCGGGCTCACCGGTGAGTACTCGCACACCACGGGGGTGTGGACGAACTCCTACCCGTACGGGGGGTTCAACGCGTTCCACGACACCTCGACGATCGCCACGTGGCTGCACGACGACGGCTACCGCACGGGCCTGATCGGGAAATACCTGAACCAGTACCGCGTCAAGAACGGTCGGTACATCCCCCCCGGCTGGGACCGGTGGTTCGCGCTGCTCCAGGGCAAGATCGACAACGAGTCCGCCTACTACTACAACTACACGGTCAGCGACCAGGGCACGAACGTCGTGTATGGCAGCACCGACGCCGACTACTCGACCGACGTGTTCGCCGGCCAGGCCGACTCGTTCATCCGCGGCACCAGCTCGGACCAGCCGCTGTTCCTGTACTTTGCCACGGCGGCTCCCCATTCACCGGCGACGCCGCCAACGCGCTACGCCAACTCGTTCTCGGGGCTCGCGCCGTACCGTCCACCGAACTACAACGAGGCGGACGTCACGGACAAGCCCGCCTACATCCGGGCGCTGAAGAAGCTGGGTGCCGCCGCCCAGGCGAACATCGACACGTTCCGGATCAAGCAGTACGACACCCTGCTGGCCGTGGACGACGCCATCAACACCATCGTGACGGCCCTGTCGGACACCGGGCGGCTGTCGAACACCATGATCGTGTTCGCCTCCGACAACGGGCTGACGTGGGCGGAGCACCGGTGGCAGGAGGGCAAGGTCGTGCCCTACGAGGAGAGCATCCGGGTGCCTCTGGTCATCCGCTATGACCCCCTGACCACGACCGCCTCGACGGACACGCATCTCGTGGCCAACATCGACCTGGCGCCGACGTTCGCCGACCTGGCGGGGGTGGCCGCCCCTGGAGCGGAAGGCCTGAATCTGATGCCCCTGCTCTCGGGCACGCCCGTGGACTGGCGCACGGACTTCCTGATCGAGCACGTCCAGGAGACCGACAAGGCGCCCACCTTCTGTGCGGTCCGAAACGAGGCGTACACCTACGTGACCTATGCGACGGGCGAGGAGGAGCTGTACGACCTGGCGGCCGACCCGTACGAGCTGACCAACCAGGCGTCCAACGCCGCCTACGCCGGGACGGTGGCCGCCCTGCGGACCCGGCTCCAACAGCTGTGCGCGCCCGTCCCTCCTGGATTCCTCTGGCCGTACGATGCCCTGGCCCCCACCGTCCCGACCGGTCTGACGGGAAGCGCCGCGAGCTCGACCGAGGTGGATCTCTCCTGGCAGTCATCGACCGACAACGTCGGGGTGACGGGGTACACGGTGTACCGCGACGGCGTCTCGATCGAGACCGTCGACGGGTCGACGACCGGCTTCTCGGACACGACGGTCACCGGCGACGCGACATACTCCTACTCGGTGGACGCGTTCGACGCGGCGGACAACCACTCGGCCCAGTCCGATCCGTTCCAGGTCACGACTCCCCCCTAGGACACCCAACCGCGCCGCCCCGTCGAGGGCGGCCGCCTTCCGGAGCTCCCGGGAAGCGCCCGCGAAAATCCAGGCGCCGGTGTAGACTCCACGACCGCCGGCCCCGGACCGCTGGGAGCGCCCCATGATCCTGCAAGAACGAAACGTGGCCCACTGCGGGCTCACGTCCAGCCGTTGTCTTGCCAACTCTCGTCTCGTGCAGATGGGACAGCGAGAAATGGCGTCAAGATGAACGGCACCCAACCGGAGCTGGACGCCGTGAT
The DNA here is from genome assembly GCA_046744325.1 of Actinomycetota bacterium. Classification (GTDB taxonomy): domain Bacteria; phylum Actinomycetota; class UBA4738; order UBA4738; family UBA4738; genus JBKPBM01. Next base: position 5,829 of record JBKPBM010000278.1, read on the forward strand.
CATCGGCGGTGGCCCGGCGGGCTCCGCTCTGGGAACCCTGCTCGCTCAGGATGGCCACAAGGTCCTGATCCTGGAGAAGGACATCCATCCCCGCGATCACGTGGGGGAATCGCTGGTTCCCTCCACCAACCTGGTGTTCCAGGAGCTGGGGATCTTCGACAGGATCAAGGAGGCAGGGTTCGTCCCCAAGCCGGGGAGTGCCTGGAACTCGCCCCGCTCGGCCTTGTGGAAGTTCATCGAGGTCTGGCTGTTCTCCGTGGACATGCCGGGCAATCAGCAGCCCTTCACCTTCCACGTCGAGCGCGACGTGCTGGACACCATGCTCCTGCGTCACGCCCACGACTCCGGAGCC
>JBKPBM010000050.1:0-4548 GCA_046744325.1 Actinomycetota bacterium
GTTCATCTCCACGAAGTGACGCCAGAACGGGGGGATGTATCGCTTGTGCTGCTTCTGTGTCGCTCTCGGTTTGCTTGCTTCCCTCTCTGACTCGATGCGGGCAACCGGAACTTCGCTCTGAACCTGTGTTTGAGCCATGCGGCAACCCTCCTCCCTCTCGGTGTGTGCTACGCCGACGTCTGTGCGGGGTGCAGGGCCGAAGGTCCCGTCGAGGTCGGGACCACCCGGCCTTGTTTCGACCGAGGGCCGCGGGGGAGCCTGAACGTTCGGTCCGAGATCGGGTTTGGGGGGTTCGAGCTGCAGGGGAGGAGGTGAGGCTCGAGTGCCAGTCTGGGCAATCGCGCTCGCGATCTTCGGCGGGGTGATCTGTTGCGGCCTGTGTGCGTACGGGATCAGCAAGGCGGTCCGTCGGTCGCGCCGAGGCAGGACCCTGGTGCACACGCCATAACGCATCGTGCATCCAGGCGGGATGAAAGGGCCTGGCCGAGGGGAGCCGCCAGAGATGTGCCTTGGGTACCTGGCGCTTGGGACCCAAAGCGTGTGGGTACAGGGCTTCAGACCCGCTGGACAGCGGAGTAAGCACGTACCCAACAAGCAGGCGATGCGGACGAGGTCGAGTGGAGCCCGTCCGTGAGGCCACAGACGAATCGACCGCGCCGGGCATGGAGCCTCGACTGGAGGTGACGGGCAGGATCCACATCGAGCTCGGCGGTAGGCTATGGACCTCCGGGTGATCCGCCCAGTTCTTCTGACTGAACCGCCGGTCAACCGGCCAGAGAGAACTGCCTCTCGGACATCGATGTCAGGTACCGGACCAACAGCCACAGGCTCCCGGCCGCGATGAGCGCCCACAGGGCGATCAGCGGACCGTCGCCCTTCATGTGGCCGGCGGCCAGGAAGACGTTAGACGAGAACAGCGCCAGGCCCTCGGTCACGCCCTTGACGAGTAGGATCGCTGCGGCCCGAACCCCCACGGTCGGCGTGAGCGAAGCCACCGTCCCACCAGCAGCATCAGCGGGACCACCAGCCCGAGGTCGGCGATGTAGACCACCCCGGTCAGGTGCCCAGTCTTGGTGATGAGCTCAGGCAGCTCTCCAGTGACGATCGTGGGCACGACCTGCGCGAGCTCGATCAGCCCGAGCATTCCCCCGATGATCCACAGGAACAGGGCGACCCCCCGGGCGGGGGTCCGCTCGCCGAAGCGACCGGCGATGTCCCGGGCATCGAGCGCTACCAGGCTCCGCACGATAGTGAACGCCGAAAGCGACAGGAGCGCCAGGTAGACGAGGAACAGCCGGTTGAAGGCGATCCCGAACGTGTAGATCGGCGCCATCGACTATGCGGTGGGAGAGCCCCTGCATCTCGCCATGGAGCGCAAGATGATGCTCGGCCTCAAGCAGCGGGCGGAGCAGGCCGCCAGCCCACCCATTCCGGTTGGCCGATCGAAGACGGCCGAGCGCCTCACAAGTGGAGGTCCTGACCGCGCAAGACGGTGACGCTCTGACTTCGGCAGTTCCCGGTTCTCGATGGCGAAAGCGCCGGCGTCCGCTTGAGTAATCCGGGCGGAATCAGTCGAGCGTCCACCCCTTTACCCAATGGTGCGTGAGCAGGCCCTCCCGAACGAACGGGTCGTCCGCCACCAGCGCCTCCGCGTGTGCGCCGGACTCGGCCTCGAACGTGATCAAGCCTCCCGACCTGTCCGCGAAGGGTCCGCCCAGATACGCCGGCAGCCCAAGACCTCGCCAGTACGCCGCGTGCCTTGGGGCCACCTCCCGGACGCGTTCCGGCGCATCCCTCATCAGGTAGAAGTACAGGAATCGATCCATCTCAGTAGCGTCACGCAGGCGCCCTCATGCTCCCACCGCGGGGAACACCGCATCTTGGGTGACTTGGTGCGCGTGATGGTGCTCGCTGGCCTCCTCCATCTGCTTGTTCATTATCCTGAGGCTCGCTCGACCACCCGTCCGCAGGAACCGCACTGCCAGCACGGCCGCGAGGGGGAGGAACAGCCGGGCGTCTCCCCAGGCGGCGGCGCTCGCCGCGTTCCCAGTCGCCGGAGAGCAAAGGCCTGTGGCGGTCAAGCCCTCCGCTGGCCTGAGGCCACTTGAGCCCTTCCGGTCGATCGTGCCTCTCACTCGGACACTGAGACGATTATGGCGAGTGAATCGCGTCGAGCGTGATTCGTCGTGGATGGATCCGGCAGATGACCCGCGTCTCCCGCGCTCGCTGTTCGATCGGGTAGACGTACCCGTAGAACGCAGGATGTCGTGTGTACTTGCGCGTGACCCTGTCGACGTGGTCGAGCGCGCCTTCCGTCACACGTTCGGCGTCGCCCCGGATCTGGATGTAGCGCGAGGTGTTCTCAGGGTCGACGACGAGCAGGCTCACCCTAGGGTCCGCGAGCATGTTCCGACCCTTCTGCCGCTCGAGCGTGGTGTTGACAACAGCGCGTTCCTCGTCGACGTCGACCCACACCAGGCTCGACTGGGGGTGCCCGTCGGCGCCCATCGTCGTGAGGACGCCGTGGACGGGTCTCGTGAGGAGATCGCGGTGCGATGCCGGGATCTGGAGCGTCGCGGCGTCGACGAGGGTCATGTTCGGCTCCGTTTCGTTCTCGCGTCGACCGCGACGACATGGGTCGGCCGGATTCGGCACAGGACCGGGAACTCCGTCTCGGCGAACCGCGCCGGGATGGCGTCGCCGAAGAAGCGCATCGGCCGCCCGGCGTACTTCGAAGCGAGGGCGTCCAGGTGCTCGCGCGCGCCCGATTCCGTCATTTCGACGACTTCGCCGCGGACCTCCAGGTACCGAAGAGGCTCGTGCGGGTCGTAGCAAAGAAGTGTTACCCGCGGGTTCCGGCGCATGTTCCGCTCCTTGGCGAAGCCGCGCATCGTGTTGACCCGTGCGCAGTCGCCGTCGAAGTCGCACCACACCACCGACGACTGTGGATAGCCGTTGGCCGTGACCGTGGTGAGGGCGGCCACCGGCGGGCACTCGATCAGGTCCCGGTGGGACGCCGGAATCTCGTCCCGGCCGTGCTCGCCGACGACCCCGATGGTTCGCATGTCCCTACAGCCAGGGCACCCGGACACTGGCGCGGTAACGGTCCCACGCGCCGCCGAACGTCCTGGCGAGCTCGACCTCCTCCGCCGGCGCGAACAGCCTCGACGCGACGTACATGACGACCCCGATGACGGCGCCCAACCAGGAGTTGACCAGGAAGCCCACCCACGGAAGCACGAGCAGCGCCACCGCCGTGTAGAGCGGGTGCTTCACGAGCGAGTACGGCCCGGTCGTGATGAGCTCGCCTCTCGGGACCCTCACCAGGATCAGCAGCGCCGACCAGAACCACACCGTGACGCCGACGAGCAGTGCGACGGCGGAGGCCACGCGGAGCCCGATGCCCGGCCCGCCGACGGAGAACACCGATGGATATAGCACGTTGAGGATCACGCCGGCGACGAGGAAGGGGAGCGTCAAGACCACGATCCTGTCCCCGCTTCCCACCAAGGCCCGCAGGCCGACCGGTCCTTGCGGGGCGGGGGTCGCGTCGGTGCCCGGGACGACGCGGAGAACCCGTTCCTCGACGCGCGGCGCGATGGATCGTTCCTCCTTGAGACTGCTGGTGGGCATGTCCACACCTCCTTGAGGCCACTTCGCCGACCGGCACGGGGGTCCGTCGGACCCGCATCGACGCTCTCACCGTGAGACCGCCGCTGGCAGAGTCGTTGGGCCCACCCCGCAGAGGACCTCACGCGATCCCAGGGGCTCCCCCCGTCACGACCCCACCTCTCTCTTCAGTACCGGCTCAACCGGGGTCTCCTTCTCGGTCTCCATTCATGCTGCCGCCTCCACGCGTCGCTTGAGGTTGACGAGTTGGCGTCGTTCCATCGCGAAGTGCGTCGGATGCCAGACGACCTTCAGAAACGCGCCGAAGGCGGGGTTGTCGTAGGTGGCTCGGACACGGGCGATGACGCGAGTGCTGTCCTCGTCGACCGGCTCGAGCACGAACTCCCAGGCCATCCCGCCGGCAGCGTCTCCGAGCACGAGTGCCCGCTCCGGCTCGACCAGCCGGACGACGAAGGTGTCCTCGACCTTTGGCGACATGGGGAAGATGTCGCCGACCCGGAACTGCTGGAACTCCGGAACGATCCGTTCCGCGCTCCCGACACCGCCGTTATCCAGGCCGTCGTAGCTGTACCAACCGGCGCGCCGACACCCCATCTGCACGAGCCAGGGCCAGATCTCAGCGGGGCGAGCGCGGATCGTGATGGCGTGATTCCATCGGACCTTGGCATCCGCAACCAGCTCGTCACCCGGCAGCGACCGGGTCGCCTCGTCTCTGCGCGGACGAACCGGCCGCCGAGATACCACCGCCGTAACGAGGACGCCCAGAAATCTCAATGCATCTCGGATCCGTGTGATCATCGGACTCTCCCTGGATTCCCGGCCACTTGACATCCTGCCCCGAGCCTCGTTAGGATGCGCCGAACACAGTTCGATAATGTCGAACACGGACCCGAGAGGGTCCGACGGTCAACCGAGAGG
>JBKPBM010000027.1:0-7184 GCA_046744325.1 Actinomycetota bacterium
CTTCGATCCGGTCCAGGGTGCCGTGGCGAATTGCTACTACATCGCCTCGCTGTCCGCGGTCGCCTGGGCCACCCCATTTCGCATCGCCCACCTCACCCGCGCGACCGGGGTGAATCAGGAGGAGTTCGTCGACGAGATCCACTTCTATACGCCGGACTCCGGCGGCGCTCCGGACAAGGACGTCCAGGTGACTGAGGCGGTGCCGCTGACGATGGGCGGGGACTTCATCTACTGCCGCTCGAGCGAGGTGGGGGAGACCTGGCCCGCCATCTACGAGAAGGCATTCGCCAAGCTCAAGACCGGCACGAGCTCGGACATGCCCGACATCACCCAGACGGCGTGGGGCGACTGCGTGTATGCGACCGCACAACTCAACGGCGGGTCCCGCCACTACTACGACACGGCGTCCCGCTCGGCCGACGATCTCTGGAACATCTTGCGCTCGAACTGTCTCTCGTATCGCACCTTCAACCCCATGACGGCGTGGACGTACGCCTCCGGCGACGACGCACCCGATCCCGTCGACTACAGCGCGGCCCACATCGTTGGCTCCCACTGCTACACGGTGCTTGGGTGGGCCTACCGGGACTGCACCCGCTGGATCGTCCTTCGCAATCCGTGGGGTGGCTTCGAGGCAACCCAGAGCGTGCTCGACGCGACGATCTCGATGTACGACGTGAGCTGGTGGCGGCCGATCGTCCTGAAGACGACCGACGGCGTCTTCGCGATGGAGATCGGGGCGTTCAAGAAAAACTTCGCCGGCTTCGGGACGGCGTTCTGAGTCGCCATGAGCCCGTGTGATACGCTCTTTGACGATTCAATGCCATTGCTCAAAGAACAGAAATCCGCGCTGATCAGCGACTACCGCCGCGGGGAGACCGATACCGGCTCGCCCGAGGTGCAGATCGCCGTGCTCAGCAAGCGCATCGAGCAGATGACCGAGCATCTCAAGACCCACGAGAAGGACCACCATTCCCGCCGTGGCCTCCTGCAGATGGTCGGGCGTCGCCGGCGCCTGCTGAACTACCTCAGCCGCGAGGACGTCGAGCGATACCGGGCGCTGATCCAGCGCCTCGGTCTGAGGCGCTAGGGAACATTCGAGGGCGGCCGCCGGGCCGCCTTCACTGCATCCAAGGAGGAGGACGAACAGGACGAGAACCTGACGAAGGAGGAGCGAGCGGGTCCGAACGTCGGTCGGTTATCAGTTGCGGACTCCGGCTCGAGGCTCAGAACGCCACCACACCGAGCCGAGGCCCACCACTGACAACTGGCCACCTTCGCTCCCGGAACGCTCCTCGGACCACCAAGCCACGGGCCGCCACATCCGACGTGCGGCCCCAGCGTTCGAGGAGGAACGCCAGATGACCAGAACATCCGTATCGCTCGGTGACTCCGAGCTCGTATTCGAATCCGGCAAGCTTGCCCCGCAGGCCGCCGGCGCGTGCGTGGTGACCCTGGGGGAGACCCAGATCCTCGCCGCGTGCACCACCGCCCAGCCGCGGGAGGGGATCGACTTCTTCCCGCTGACCATCGACGTCGAAGAGCGCATGTACGCGGCGGGCAAGATCCCCGGCGGGTTCTTCCGCCGCGAGGGCCGGCCCTCGGAGACCGCCATCCTCACGGCCCGCCTGACCGACCGGCCGCTGCGGCCGACGTTCCGGGACGGGTACCGCGACGAGGTCCAGGTGGTGATCACCGTGCTGTCGGCCGACCTGGCCAACGCCTACGACGTGCCGGCCATCAACGGGGCCAGCCTGGCCGTGTGCCTGGCCGGGCTGCCGTTCGATGGCCCCGTGGGCGCCGTTCGCATGGGCCTGATCGGCAACCAGTGGAAGGTGAACCCGACCTATCAGGAGCTGGACCTGGCCACGTTCGACGTGGTCGTGGCTGGGCGGATGAACGACCAGGGCTCCATCGACATCCTGATGGTCGAGGGCGAGGCTCCCGAGGGCACGTGGGACCGCCTGCACGATGGCGGCGGGGTTGCCCCCACCGAAGAGGTCCTGGCCGACGGCCTCGACGTGGCCAAGGGCCACATCGCCCGGATCATCGAGGCCCAGCGGGATCTGATGGCCGAAGCCGGGGTCAGCGCCAGCGACTTCACGCCGCGGGCCCTGTACTCCGACGACGTCTGGCACGGCGTGAACGCCTTCGCCGGCGCGCGACTGGCCGACGCGCTGTCCACGCGCAAGGCCGAGCGGGAGGCAAACCTCGACGCGCTGAAGGACGAGCTTCGCGAGCACCTCGCCGCGGAGTGGGGGCCCGAGCGCTACGCCGAGCTCGCCGCACAGATCTCTCCTGCCTACAAGGACCTCCAGAAGCGGCACATGCGCCGCAAGGTGATCGAGGAAGGCGTGCGCCTGGACGGGCGCAAGGTCGACGAGGTCCGGCCGATCACGTGCGAGGTTGGGATCATTCCACGGGCACATGGATCCGGCCTGTTCCAGCGCGGCGAGACCCAGGTCCTGAACGTCACCACCCTCGGGATGCTCCGGATGAACCAGATGATCGACACGCTGGACCCCGAGGAGTCCAAGCGCTACATCCACCACTACAACTTCCCGCCGTTCTCCACGGGCGAGGTGGGCCGGGTGGGCTCGCCGAAGCGCCGGGAGATCGGCCACGGGGCCCTGGCGGAGCGCTCGCTCGTCCCTGTGGTTCCCGAGGAGGAGGAGTTCCCCTACACGCTGCGCCTGGTCTCCGACGTGCTGTCGTCGAATGGCTCGACGTCGATGGCCAGCGTGTGCGCCTCGACGCTGTCGCTGATGGACGCGGGCGTGCCGATCAAGGCGCCCGTGGCCGGCGTGGCCATGGGCCTGATCGCCGAGGACGGCGAGTTCGTCACCCTGACGGACATCCTGGGCGCCGAGGACGCGCTGGGTGACATGGACTTCAAGGTGGCCGGGACCCGGGACTTCGTGACCGGGCTCCAGCTGGACACCAAGGTCACCGGGCTTCCCGCCGAGGTCCTGAACGGCGCGCTCAAGCAGGCCAAGGAGGCCCGTCTGTTCATCCTGGACGTGATGACCCGAACCATGCCGGCGCCGCGGGAGGCCCTCTCGGCGAAGGCGCCACGAGTGGTCACCATGGCCATCCCGGTGGACAAGATCGGCGAGGTCATCGGGCCGAAGGGCAAGCGGATCAACGAGATCATCGCCCTCACCGGCGCGGACATCGATATCCAGGACGACGGGACCATCTTCATCGGCTCACGAGAGGGCGAGGGCGCCGAGAAGGCGATGGAGATGATCGACCAGATCGTCCACCCGAAGATGCCCGAGGTCGGGGAGCGCTACGAGGGCACCGTGGTCAAGACCACGACGTTCGGCGCGTTCGTGAACATCCTGCCCGGGCGCGACGGGATGGTGCACATCTCCAAGCTGGGCCGGGGCAAGCGCCTGTCGAGTGTCGAGGACGCCGTGAACATGGGCGACAAGCTGACCGTCGAGATCGACGGGATCGAGACCGACAACATGGGCCGCACGCGGGTCAGCCTCAAGCCGGTCGGCGAGGGGTGGGACCCGCCGGAGGGCGGCTGGCCGCGCCCTGAGGGCGAGCCCGAGCGGGGCGAGCGTGGCGACCGGGGGGATCGTGGCGAGCGTCGGCCGCGGGTCGGTGAGGGCCGGGGCGGCGACCGCGCCCGGAGCGGCGACCGTGGCGGCTTCCGCGGTCGACGGGACCGCGGCGAACGACCCAACCGCGAGGGTGACGGCGGCAGGGACCGGAGCGGCGACACTCCGTGAGCGCCCGCCGGACCGCCCGGCGGAGCGATCCTCGCGTCCTGCGCACGGAGTACGGCTCCGGCCTGCGCGTCCTGTCCGAGGAGATGCCCAGCATGCGCTCGGTGGCCCTCGGTGTGTGGGTCGACGTCGGCTCACGGGACGAACGGCCCTCGCTGCTCGGCGCGTCGCACTTCCTCGAGCACCTGCTGTTCAAGGGGACGAAGACCCGCACCGCCCGCGACATCGCCGAGGCATTCGACGCCGTGGGCGGCGACTTCAACGCGTTCACCGAGAAGGAGTACACCTGCTACTACTGCCGGGTGGGCGACCGCGACCTCCCCATGGCCGTGGAGTCCATGAGCGACATGATTCAGAACTCGATCCTGGACCGGTCGGACTTCGAGGCCGAGCGCCGGGTCATCCTGGAGGAGATCAACCGGCAGGAGGACGCCCCGGACGACCTGATCCACGACCTGTTCGCCGACGCCCTGTGGCGCAACCACCCGTTGGGACGGCCGATCCTGGGCACCCGGCAGAGCATCACGGCGCTCACGCGCGACCAGGTCAACCGGTTCTACCGGCGCCTGTACGAGCCCGCCCACTTCGTCATCGCGGCGGCGGGCAACGTCCGGCATGACCGGCTCTGTGAGCTGGTCGAGGCGAATATGCGAACCGGCCGCCGACGCACCACGGGGACTCACCGGATCGGTCGCTCGCCCGGTCGGGCCCCGCGCACCTTCGGCTCCGCCATGGTGCGGCGTCGCAGCACCGAGCAGGCGCATCTCTGCATCGGGACTCGGGCGCCCTCTCGGCGCGATCCCGACCGGTTCGCCTTCGGCGTGCTGAACTCGGCGCTGGGCGGGGGGATGTCCTCGCGGCTGTTCCAGGAGATCCGGGAGAAGCGCGGTTTGGCGTACGCGGTCTACAGCTACCATGCGACGTACGCCGAGACCGGGAGCTTCACGGTGTACGCGGGCACCACCCCGCGCCGGGCCGAGGAGGTGGTCGGCCTGATCCGGCGAGAGCTCGCGGACATGGCCGAGCACGGCATCTCGGAGGAGGAGCTGGATCGGGCCAAGGGCCACATGAAGGGGTCGCTGGTGCTGTCGCTGGAGCACACGACGAGCCGGATGTCCCGGATCGGGCGCTCGGAGATCGGCCACGGCGAGATCCTCTCGGTCGACGAGGTGCTGTCCCGTATCGACGCGGTGACCACGCAGGACGCCGAACGGCTGGCGGCGGAGGTGTTCGCCCGCCCGATGGCGATGGCGGTGATCGGCCCGTTCACCCCCGGGGTGTTCGACGCCTCCGACGCCGCGGCGGCCGTGCGCCTTCGGGCCGAGCCGCGCCGGGCCAGGGCCGCCAGGAGGCCGTCGTGATCAGGGTCGGAGTGCTGGGCGCGGCCGGCCGGATGGGAAGGCTCGTCTGCCAGGCCGTGGCCGAGGACCCCGATCTGGCCCTGGTGGCCGGCATCAATCCATCGTTCGACGGCGAGCACCTCGGCCGGATGATCGGACACCCCGACGTCGATGTGCGGATCTCCTCCGAGCTGGACACGCTGCTCCAGGCCGAGACCGAGGTGGCAGTGGACTTCACCACGCCCGCGGCCGTCATGGACAACGTGCGGTGGGCCATCGAGCACGCCATGCACATCGTGGTGGGGACGACCGGGATCGAAGAGAAGGACCTCGAGGAGATCAGGCGCCTGCTGGCGGGGGAGGGGAATGAGTCCAACGTGATCATTGCCCCGAACTTCGCCATCGGCGCCGTGCTCCTGCAACGGTTCGCCGAGCAGGCCGCACGGATCTTCTCGGCCGCGGAGATCATCGAGCTGCACCACGAAGGGAAGCTCGATGCGCCCTCGGGGACGGCCCGGGCCACAGCGGAGAGGATGGCCAGGGCTCGCCAGGACCCCTGGCAAGGACCGGCCGGCGAAACGATCGGAGGCGTCCGCGGCGGCGACATCGAGGGGATCCGCGTGCACTCGGTCCGGCTCCCCGGCCTGGTGGCGCACCAGGAGGTCATCTTCGGCGGGGTCGGTCAGACGCTCACCATCCGCCACGACTCGTCCCAGCGCGTGTCGTTCATGCCCGGGGTGTTGCTGGCGATCAAGGCGGTGATCGCCCGCCCCGGGCTCACGGTTGGCCTGGAGCCGCTGCTCGAGCTCGGAGACGAGCGCGGGTGACCTGGCGTTTGGTCGCGGTGTTCGCCCACCCGGACGACGACACGCACGGCGTCGGCGGCGTGCTGCTGGCCGAGGGTGACCGGGTCCGGTACACGGCCGTCGTGGCCACCAGCGGGGAGGCGGGCGAGATCGTGGACCCCGCGATGGCCACGCGCGAGGATCTGGGCCAAGTCCGAGAGGAGGAGGAGCTCCGGGCGACGCGCGTCCTGGGCATCGACGATCCGGACGTCCGGTTCCTGCGGTACCCGGATGGGGGGCTGGACTCGGTCCCCCGGAAGGAGCTGGTCGAGCGGATCGCCGACGTCCTCCGCGAGGTCCGGCCCCACGTGGTGGTGACATTCGGACCCGAGGGCGTGACCCGGCATGCGGACCACATCGCCGCTGGGCAAGCCGCCACCGAGGCTTTCCATGTTGTCGAGGCCGAGGAGGCAGGGGCGGACGGAGCCTTCCAACGCCTGTACTACAGCGTCCTGCCTCAGTCGCAGCTCGATCGGTGGTTGGAGGCCGAGCGGGAGCGCGGGGTGGACGTCGACCCCGAGGCGCCGTTCATGCCGCGCGGGGTTCCCGACCACACCGTGACCGTCGTGGTGGACTGTGGCGAGGGCTTCGAGCGAAAGATGGCGGCGCTGCGGGAGCACGCCACGCAGTCAACGGGCGTGGATCTCGTTCCGGAGGCGCTCCGTCGGGAGGCCTTCGGCTTCGAGTGGTTCGTCCAGGCGTGGCCGCCCGTGACCGACCCCTCGGGCCCCACCCGCGCAAGCCTCTTCGAGGATCTCGAGCCCTGACCGGACGGGTTACGTCCTCCCCGCTGCGCCCGCTGGCTGCGTACGGTAAAAGTCGCGGAGAGCACCGATCTCCCCGCCGTGCCAGAGGTCGTGGTGGATCAGAGTCCAGAAGACCCGCCACGTCGGCCACTCCTCGCCCCAGTTGGTCAGCCGGGGCTCCTGCAGGTCGGCATCGGTCAGTCCTCGGAGATCACCGACCAGCAACGCCTGACCTTCCTCCAGGAGAGCGATCTGACCGGCCACGGTGTTGGGGATCTCGAGGTCGGGAAAGGTCAGCGTCCGCGAACCGAACGCGTACTCGTGATACATGACCTTGCTGGTGCTCACGTTGTTGAGGCGCCAGGCGACGGTGGTGAACGGCGACGGCACGGGGTCGGGGATGGCGTAGTCGGAGCTCCACCGACCATCGGGCATCTGCCGTAGGGTCCAGCAGTCCGGCACGGGCTCCCAGAAGAACTCGTCTTCGGTGAGCCCTTCGAGGTGGCCTCGGAG
>JBKPBM010000266.1:0-1629 GCA_046744325.1 Actinomycetota bacterium
GGACGACACTCCCGCCAGGCAGAGAGCGCAAATGCCGTCGCAGTACGTGAACGGGGCGACGACGAGGTCGCCCTCCACGATGCCCCGCACCTCGTTCCCAACCTGCTCCACCACACCGACGAATTCGTGGCCGATCGGGCCCAGCTCGTGAGGGGACTCCCCCCGGTAGTACCACAGGTCCGAGCCGCAGACGCACCCGAGCACGACGCGCACCCCGGCATCGGTCGGCGAGGCGATCACCGGGTCGGGCCGCTCGGCGACCCCGATCCGGCCAGGCCCTTGGAAGACTGCAGCACGCATGACGTTCACCTCCTCGACGTGCCACTCAACCGGGTTGCCGGGCTGAGGGAGGCCAACCCGTTCCCGGTACTGGCAGGACCTCCCAGGTCGAGGTCGGCGTCGACTACTACACCCGCCTCGAGCGGGGGAACGTGAACGGAGTGTCGGAGAGCGTGCTGGAGGCGGCGCTCGCCGAAGGCTTGAGGGGACGAGTCAGGTGTCTGGTGAGGCGACACGCCCCGTCAGTCGGCCGCGTCGAGGACCTCGCGCAGTCTGCGCGCGAAGGCCTCGGGCTGACCCGGGTATCCGAACTCGCCGCCCATAAACCCGCCGTGGTGACTGGGGAACACGGTGGCCTGCTGCCCGAGCAGCTCGGCCGTGGCCACCGAAGTTCGACCGGTGAAGGTGCCCAGGGACTCCTCGCCCACGGCGATGACGATGCGCGTAGGGGCTGCCTCCAGCGCGTCGACGTCGGGGCGATAACTCGTGACCGCCCACGACCGGTCCGACAGCAGCGGGTCCTCACGCGAACCGTCGTCCTCGGTCGGCATGCCGAACTGGGCGGGATCGGGCGCGGGCTGGGCGAAGTAGTCATCGGTGAATTCGCCGCGCCACGAGGTCATCGCGATGAACGCCGCCATCCCCGCGTTCGACCCCCCGGCCTGATACGCCGCGCGGATCCCCGCCTGGGCGCGCTCGGCCGCCTCGGCGTCCGGGAGCACCGGGATGGTGGGCGGCTCGTGGGCCACCAGGGTGGTCACGTCGGAGGGGTGAGCGGCGACCAGCGCGAGCGCCGTGACCGCTCCCCCGCTGCTGGCGAACATCTCGACGGGCCCCACGCCGAGCGCCTCGATCAGGGCGTGCACGTCGCCGGCCTGGACGGTCGGGGAGTTGTCGACCCGGCCGTCCTTGCGGATGCTCCGGCCGAGACCGCGGGGGTCATAGGTGATGACGGTGCGGTCCGGGAAGAGCGACGCGAGCGTGGTGAAGCCGCTGGCGTCCATGGGCTGGGCGATCATGAACAGTGGCGGGCGCCCGTCGGCGGTGGGCAGAGGGCCGTGAACGTCGTAGACGATATCGACCTCGGCGGTTTCAAGTGTGTGCGTCGTCGCCATGGCATCACTCCTGGATCACGGACAGGATGTTTCCGGCCGAACCCTTGAACCAGGCCTGCTTCGGTCCGGGCCTGGCGATGCCCTTCTCGTTCGTCTTGATGGGTCCCTGGTCGTACTCCGCGAACGCGATGCCCGGGCTCCGAAGCTCATCCACCGCGGTCTCGATGTCGTCCACCCGAGATTCCAGAATCGTTTGGGCCGCCGGCTCGTAGCCGGGCTTCAGGTAGATCAGCAC
>JBKPBM010000254.1:0-3459 GCA_046744325.1 Actinomycetota bacterium
GATCGAATGAGCGACGGCCGGGCCGACGGCCACCTCCTGGAGGTGCAGGACCTGAGCAAGCGCTTCGGCGGCCTGGCCGCGCTGTCCCGCCTGGAGCTCCACGTGGACGACCGCGAGATCGTCAGCGTGATCGGCCCCAACGGCGCGGGGAAGACCACGTTCTTCAACATGATCACCGGGCTGTACTCGCCGGACTCTGGCGCCATCGTCTTCGACCACCGCGACGTCGTGGGCCTGCCCCCGAACCAGATCACGAAGCTCGGCATCGCCCGGACCTTCCAGACCGTGCACCTGTTCCCGAACATGACGGTGCTGGAGAACGTGATGGTGGGCCAGCACTGCCGGACGCGGTCGGGATTGCTCGGCGCGATCCTGCGCCCGCCCCCCACCCGTCACGAGGAGGAGCGGGTCCGGGAGAAGGCGAAGGAGGTGCTGTCACTGTTCGGGAGCCGGCTGGCCGGGTACCGGCACGACCAGCCCGCCTCGGTGCTGTCCTACGCCAACCGGCGCCGGCTGGAGATCGCCCGGGCCCTGGCCACCGAGCCCAAGCTCCTGCTCCTGGACGAGCCCACGGCCGGCATGAACCCCAGGGAGACCCAGGAGCTGACCGAGCAGATCGCCCAGCTCCGCCGGGAGCTCCGGATCGGCATCGTGGTCATCGAGCACGACATGCGCGTGGTCAAGGGGGTCTCGGATCGGGTCATCGCCCTGGACTACGGGGCGAAGCTGGCCGAGGGGACCTACGACGAGGTGGCCAACAACGAGCAGGTGATCGAGGCCTACCTCGGCCGCAAGGCAGCGGAGGGGGCATGAGCGACCCACCGGCCGGCGCGGACGGGGCGATGCAGACCTCCCGGGGCGACGGGCACGCCGCGGTCCTGGAGCTCCGCGACGTCAGCACCCACTACGGGCCGGTCAGTGTCCTGCGGGGCGTGAACGTCGAGATCTACCCCGGCGAGATCGTGTGCCTGCTGGGCGGCAACGCCAGCGGGAAGACCACCACCCTGAAGACCATCCTGGGGATGGTGGTGCCCAGCACCGGGGAGGTGGTCCTGGCGGGCGAGCGGATCAGCGGTCGCACCACCACCGAGATCGTGGCCCGGGGCCTGTCGATGGTCCCGGAGAACCGGCGGCTGTTCGGGAACATGACGGTGAAGGAGAACCTCGAGCTGGGGGCGTACCAGCGCCGGGACAAGGATGGCATCGCCCGCGACCTCGAACGGGTGTTCTCCCTGTTCCCCCGGCTGCGCGAGCGCCTGAAGCAGAAGGCCGGGACCCTCTCCGGCGGCGAGCAGCAGATGGTGGCGATGGGGCGGGCGCTCATGGCCAACCCCAAGGTGCTGCTCATGGACGAACCGTCGATGGGCCTGGCCCCCATCCTGGTCGAGCAGGTGTTCAAGATCATCCGGGACATCAACGCCCAGGGCACGGCGATCTTCGTGGTGGAGCAGAACGCGAACATGGCCCTGTCCATCGCCGACCACGGGTACGTGCTCCAGACGGGCCAGATCGTGCTGGCCGACTCCGCGTCCGCCCTCCTGGCCAATCCCCTGATGCGGGAGGCGTACCTGGGGGAGCTGTGAGGTCGCAGGCCGACGTCGTGGTGGTCGGCGGGGGAGCGGTCGGCGCGAGCGCCGCCTATCACCTGGCGGCCGCGGGCGCCGGGTCCGTGCTGCTCCTGGAGCGGGCCCAGGCGCTGGGAACTGGCTCGACCGGGGCGTGCGCGGGCGGGTTCCGCCAGCAGTTCTCCAGCGAGGTGAACATCCGGCTGTCGAGGGCCGCGGTGCCCATGATCACCGGCTTCGCCGAGGAGCTCGGACTGCCCCTGGACGTCTCCCAGGACGGCTACCTGTTCCTGGTGCGGGAGGAGTCGCTGTGGCGCGAGTACCTGGCGGGCGTCGAGCTGCAGCGCTCGATGCAGGTTCCGGTCGAGGTGCTCACCCCCGAGGAGGCGGCGGCGTTGATCCCGGGCCTGTCGGTGGACGACCTGGTCGGGGCGACGTTCGGACCGGAGGACGGGATCGCCGATCCCTCGGGGCTGACGCTCGGCTATGCCACGGCGGCCAGGCGCGCCGGCGCCGAGATCCGGCTCGGCGTGGAGGTCCGCGCGATCGAGGTGCAGGACGGTGGGGTTCGCGGCGTCGAGACGACATCCGGCCAGGTGGTCACCGGCGCGGTGATCGACGCGGCGGGACCGTGGGCGGGCGCGCTGGCGGCGACGGCCGGCGTCGAGCTTCCCCTGGAACCGATCCCGCGCCAGGTGGTGACCACCGGGCCGTTCCCCGGGGTGCCCGAGCGGCGCACGCTGGTGATCGACGCCGGGACCACCTTCTACTTCCACCGGGAGGGCCCCGGCGTGCTCATGGGCATGGGGGGGCGCGACGAGCGGGCCTCGTTCGACACCGCGCCCGACGAGCGGTTCGTGGCCGAGGAGGTGTTCCCCACCGCGGTCCGCGTGTTCCCGCCCCTGGCCGAGGCGGGGGTCTCCGGGCGGTGGGCCGGCCTGTACGAGATGACCCCCGACCGCCACCCGATCATCGGCGAGGCCCCGGGCGTCTCCGGCCTCTACCTGGCCAACGGGTTCAGCGGGCACGGGTTCCAGCACGCCCCCATCGTGGGCAAGCTCCTCGCCGAGATCATCCTGGAGGGCGCGGCGCGATCCGTCGACATCTCGTCCCTGGGGCTGGAGCGGTTCTCCGAAGGTCACATGATCCCGGAGTGCCGGGTGGTGTGAGGGCCCGGCTACGACGTCAGGACCACCGTCCCGAGGTCGTCGTCGGCCCGGACCAGGATTCGGTCACCGGTGCGGATGGACCCGTACCCCTGTGGATCGAGCGCCACCACCGGCACGGCGGTTCCATAGAGAGTCCGGGCGATCAGCGCCCCCACCAGCAGGATCGGGTCGCGCTCACGAAGGACGATGGCGGCAGGCCCGGTGGCCAGGCGGATGGCCTCGGCCAGCACGCTGCTGCTCGAGCTCGATCCCCGGCCGAACGGCAGCACCAGGACCGTTCCGGACACCACCGCGCCGAACTGAGGATGCCGGCGATCGATCACCGCGCCGGTCTCGGGGTCGACCCCGCCCCAGAAGGACAGCGGCTCGTCGAGGACCAGGGCCATGCCCGATGCCCGCCCCGGCGTCAGCGCGGCGGCCCGGAGCGTGGTCTCAGCCACCGGCCCACAGCCCCTCGTCGCGGACGACCGTGCCCTGCACAGCGGAGCGGACGCACTCCGCCAGGCTCCCGAACACCACCTCGACGCCGATGTTCGCCGGGGCGTAGTACGCCCACTTGGCCGAGTTCGTCATCACGGTCCGGTGGTCCCGCTCGAGGATCGGGGTGATGTACGTGCAGGTGTCGGTGACCAGGATGGCGCCCACCCGTTCGAGCCGCTCGCGCCACCCCCGCTCCTCGACCTGGGCCAGGACGTCCCGGCCGGTCGACACGTACAGCCGGACCT
>JBKPBM010000183.1:0-4402 GCA_046744325.1 Actinomycetota bacterium
GGCCAGGGAGAGGTCGAACCGCGCCTCTGACTGCGCGCGTTCAAGCGAGTCGCGGAGGCGGGCCGACTTCACCAGGAGGTACGACCCGGCGGCCAGGGCGCCGGCGGAGATCCCAGCCACCAGGACGAAGGCGATGGTGAGGCGACGGCGGAGCCGGCCGGTGGGGATCCGCCGCCGTGGCACGAGTCAGCCACGCTCGAGCCGGTAGCCCACGCCGCGAACGGTGCTGATGATCCGGGGATGGGCCGGGTCGTCTTCCACCTTGCCCCGAAGGCGTTGCACCGCCACGTCCACCAGGCGGGAGTCGCCCAGGTAGTCGTAGTTCCAGACCTGCTGCAGGAGCATCTCCCGGGTGAACACCTGTCCCGGCCGGCGGGCCATCTCCAGGAGGAGCCTGAATTCGGTGGCGGTCAGGGAGAGGTCGGCGCCGGCCTTTCGGGCGATGAAGCTGGCGGGGTCGATCTCGAGGCCGTGCAGGGTGATGGTGGTCTCCACCGGCGCCGCCGAGGACCTCCGGAGCACCGCACGGATGCGGGCGACCAGCTCCGGCATCTCGAAGGGCTTGGTGACGTAATCGTCGGCTCCCGACTCCAGGCCCACCACCACATCGATGGTGTCGGTTCGAGCGGTCAGCATGATCACGGGAACGCGACTCTCCTTCCGGATCTCTCGGCACACCTCGAACCCGTCGAGCGAGGGGAGCATCACGTCCAGCAGGATCACGTCGAACGGTTCCTGCTTGGCGCGCATGAGCCCATCGCGTCCCTCGCTCGAGGTCGACACCCGATAGCCCGCGGCGTTCAGGCCCAGCGCGGTGATCTCGCGTATGGACGGGTCGTCCTCGACCAGAAGCACGCGTTCGTCCACGACAATGGAAAGGGTAATGCCGAGCCGGGCCCGGTTGAACTCGCCTCGGCCGAACCGTTACGAAGTCGTGACGCCGACCCTGCTCAGGTCCCGGCGGGGCAGGCGGACCACAGCCCGCGCCCCGCGGTCCGAGCTTCGTGCTCCGCGCTGCCGAATGCGGCCGCCATCCGGGTGTCGGGGGGGATCGGATCGGCCCTGGCGTAGCCCATCTGCGCAAGCGTCAGGTTGAAGAGCTCCCGCCCCAGGTAGACGTAGGCGAGCAGGCGCCCGTAGCGATCTCGCAGCTGGACGTCGAAGACGAGCGCTACCGTCTTTCCCTGCAGTCTGCCGCGAGCGTACAGACCTGCCTGTGGGCCGAAGCACTCGCCACGTCCCCCGTACCAGGGCACCTCCGGCGTATCGATGCCGATCAGGCGGACGCGCTCGTCCCTTCCCAGATATCGGACGTGGATGGTGTCGCCGTCGGTCACGGCGAGGACCGGCACGAGGGTCGCCGTCGGCGGCGGGGACCGGCCCGGCGCGACCGCCGAGGATGAGCATCCGGTGACGGCGATGCCCAGGAGGACGGTCCATCTGACGAAGGACGACGGTGCGCGCACCACGAAAGGGACGATAGAGGGCGGGTCTGACACGGGAGGGCCGGTCAGACCGGGGTGGGACGGTGCTCAAAGGGGGTGGAGAGGACGACGGTCGTCCGGCTGTGGACCTCGGCCTTCTCTCGGAGCCGGCGAAGGAAGTCCTCCAGCTCGGTGGTCGTACGCGTCCTCACCTTCAGGAGGTAGTTCTCGTCCCCGGCCACCGAGTGGCAGTCCTCGACCTCCGGGAACTCCCGGACCCGGTCGGGCAGGTCGTCCGGTTGCTTCGGGTCCAACGGGGTCACCGAGACCAGCGCCGTGACGAACAGGCCAAGCGCCTCGGGGTCGAGCTCCGCGCGGTAGCCGCAGATCACACCGGCGTGCTCGAGCTTGCGGATGCGCTCGTGGACGGTGGACGGCGACAGACCGACGCGCTTCGCCACCTCGGCGAACGTGGCTCGGGCATCCTCCTGCAAGGCTCGCAGGATCACGGCATCTCGTGCGTCGATCATCGTATCGAAGATGATAGCTCGAATCGGCCCACTCACCGAACGTTTCGAGCATCGACTGGCATGGTTGCCGGAGGAAACGGGAATGAGCTACGCTCCAGGTGAAGGTTCGTTCACCCGATCCTCGCCTTGAGAGGAGGCACCCCCGGGATGTCCGAGGCAGACCGGCTCGACAGCGCGAGGACCCCTTCCGGGTCCGATGCCAGCACGGAAGAGACGGCCCGTGTGCGGCGAAACCAGGACCGGCCAGGGCCCCGGCCGGCTCGCGCCCACGCCGCCGACCAACCCTTCCGGTACCCCCTCCGCCGGGAGTTCGCCGAGCCCGATTGGACCCGGCTCCCCGGGTACCGCGACGTGTCGAAATCAGAGTGGGAGAGCGCTCAGTGGCAGCGGGCGCACTCGGTGAAGAACCTGAAGGAGCTCAAGGAGGCCCTCGGCGAGCACCTGACCGATGCGCTGGCCGAGGACATCCGGCGGGACATGTTCGAACGGGCCACGATGTCGATGCTGATCCCGCCCCAGATGATCAACACCATGAACGAGCGGGACCTCGAGGGGGACCCGGTGCGGCGATACATGGCGCCGACGTTCAGCGAACGGGATGCCGACTGGCCTTCGCACCCCTATGCCGAGCGTGACTCACTGCACGAGGCCGACATGTGGGCCGTCGAGGGCCTGACCCACCGTTACCCGACGAAGGTCCTGGCCGAGCTGCTGTCCACGTGCCCTCAGTACTGCGGGCACTGCACCCGCATGGACCTGGTGGGGAACAGTACCCCGCAGGTGGCCAAGTACAAGTTCGAGATCAAGCAGCCGGACCGTCACCAGCTCATCCTGGACTACCTGCGACGGACCCCCAGCGTTCGCGACGTGGTGGTCTCCGGGGGCGACATCGCCAACCTGCCGATCAAGCGGCTGGAGGAGTTCGTCGCGGCCCTTCTGGACATCGAAAGCATCCGCGACATCCGCCTGGCCACGAAGGGGCTGATGGGCCTTCCTCAGCACTTCCTTCAGAAGGACGTCCAGCAGGGGTTGGAGCGACTGGGACGCACCGCGCGGCAGCGCGGAGTCGACATCGCGATCCATACGCACGTGAACCACGCCAACCAGGTCACCCCGCTGGTGGCCGGGGCGGCAGGGCAGTTCCTGGACTGGGGGTACCGGGACGTGCGCAACCAGGGGGTCCTGCTCAAGGGCGTCAACGCGACGACGACGGACCTGCTGGAGCTGTGCTTCACGCTCCTCGACCACGGCCGGATCATGCCGTACTACTTCTACGTGTGCGACATGATCCCGGGCAGCGAGCATTGGCGCACGGCGATCTGGGAGGCCCAGGACCTTCAGCACTCCATCATGGGCTATTTGCCAGGGTTCGCCACGCCGCGGATCGTGTGCGACGTGCCGTTCGTGGGCAAGCGGTGGGTCCACCAGAACGAGAGCTACGACCGGGAGAAGGGCATCAGCTACTGGACGAAGAACTACCGCACCGGCATCGAGTTCGACGACCCCGACGCCCTCACCCGCCGATATCCCTACTACGACCCCGTCTCGACGCTGCCCGACGATGGGCAGCGGTGGTGGCGCGAGCGGACCGGGGAGCTCGCCGCCGCGCGGTAGAACCATTCGGCCGTTCGCCGGCCTGTCATCATGTGCCGGTGCTGAGCGAAGCCTTCGACATCGACACACACGGCCGCCGTGTGGTCGACGTCACTGATCGGGTGACGGCCTTCGCCGAATCCGCAGGAGGCGACGGCCTGCTGCACGTCTTCCTCCCGCATGCCACGGCCGGCCTGGCGCTGATGGAGACCGGCTCGGGCTCCGAGGAGGACCTGGTCGAGGCCCTGGAGCGGTGGCTTCCCCGGGACGACCGCTACCGGCACCGCCACGGTTCGACCGGGCACGGTGCGGACCACCTCATGCCCTCCTTGGTCTCCCCGTCCCTGATGCTCGCCGTCGAGGGTGGGCGGGTGGTCCTGGGCACGTGGCAACGGGTGGTGGTGGTGGATCCCAACCGAGAGAACGACCGCCGGACCGTCCAGCTCCGATTCGTGGCCGGATGAGCCTGGCACGGGACTCCTTCCCCCGGCAACACGCGCGGACGCGCCGGTTCACGCTCGGGCGGCCCCACGGCTTCCAGATCGCCGAGAACGGCTCGCGCATCGCGTTCCTCCGATCGAGGGGCGGTGACGACCCCATCACCTGCCTGTGGCTGCTCGACGTGGCGAGTGGCGAGGAACGGCTGGTGTGCGACCCGCGGGACCTCGACGTAGGGGGAGGCGAGCTGCCCTCGGAAGAACGGGCCCGCCGGGAACGAACGCGAGAGATGTCCGGGGGGATCGTGGAGTTCGCAGCGAACCCGGCCCTGGAGCGAGTGGCGGTCGCCCTGGACGGAGCCCTCTTCCTGTGCGATCTGACCGCCGGGTGGACCCATCGCCTGGAGGTCACCGGACC
>JBKPBM010000240.1:0-2217 GCA_046744325.1 Actinomycetota bacterium
ACCCACACGCGTTGCAGAACTGCGAGCCTTCGGGGATGTCCTGGTAGCAGTTCGGACAGCTGGTCACCTGGCAGACTCTAGCCAGAGGCGCCCCTGGAGTCCGGAAGGAGACCGTGTCGGCAACCGCGTTAAAGCGGTGGGACCAGGGGAGCCCTCGACGACCTGACCAAGACCACGGGTGTCAAGTATCGCCGTCGCCTCCCTGGCGCGCTCAGGCACGACCGGCGGGTGTTCGTGGCAAACACGGTTCACCGTCCCCCATGTCCACCCGGGCACCTACCCGATCATCTGGGTCTTCGGAACGGCGACGCGAGGGAAGCCGGGATACGGGTTCGTCTCCGGCAGCCCAATCATGTTCCGGGTCACCGGGTAGGGTCTGGCCCTCCACGGGGATCGAGGCGCGATCCTCTTTCCGAACGGCACTTGAACTCCTCCGCCGACGCGAACAACATCGGCAGTGAGCGAGAGGATCGAGCAGCCGGAGAGGGGGCGTCCCCGTGAACAAGAGCGAGCTGGTGGAGGATATCTCGTCCAGGACGAAGCTTCCGGCTCAGGACGTGGCGAGCGTCGTCGACGCGTTCATCTGGAGCGTGACCCGAACGGTTGCCCGGGGGGACAAGGTGGTGCTGTCGGGGTTCGGGACGTTCCATCGAAAGGCGCGAGCCCGGCGGGTCGCCCGGAACATCGCGGCGGACCAGCCACTCGTCCTGAAGGCGACCAACGTGCCGGCGTTCAAGCCGGGCAAGCCCTTCAGGGAGGCAGTGGCCAGGCGGCGGACCCGGCGGGCTACTTGACCATCCGGCGCCGGAGCAGGTTCATCGGCACCACCAGGAGCGCCCCGGTCACGATGACCATCCACAGCGCCGATGCCGCCGCGGCCCCAGCATCCCCGGTCAGGATCAGCGCGCGCATGAGGTTCACCGCCTGGTGCAGCGGGATGAACCACGCCACCCCCTGCACCCATCCCGGCATGCGGTCCAGCGGGAAGAAGATCCCGCTGAACAGGAACATGGGCGTGATGAACATGGTCCAGTAGTAGGAGAAGTAGTCGATGATCGGGATCGACGCGGTGAACGACAGCCCGATCACCGAGAACATCAGCCCCGTCAGGAACACCGCCAGCGGCGTCAGCACCGCCAGCCACGAGTGCACCACCCCGAACATCGCGGCGATCGACATGAACACCGTCCCGTAGATCAGGGAGCGGGTCGTCCCCCACAGCATCTCGCCCAGCCCGATGTCCTCGATCGTCAGTGGTGTGGACATCACCGCGTCGTAGATACGGCCGAACTGCATCTTCACGAACGCGTTGAACGTGACCTCGAACGTCGTCCCGAACATCGCTGCCGTGGCCACGAGGCCGGGGGCGATGAAGTCGAGGTACCGGTAGCCCTTGATCCGGGCCAGGTACGCGCCCAACCCCAGGCCCATGGCCAGCAGGTACAGGAACGGCTCGAAGAAGTTCGGCAGGATGTTGAACTGGTAGGTGTGCTTGTAGATCGTCGCGTCGCGCTGCCAGAGGCGGAGCGCCTTCGACAGGCGAACGTCCGGGACTCGGAAGAGGTCTCGCCGGAGGCTCGGTCCCCTCGTCTCGGGGTGGACGGCGGTGGCGGTCCTGGCCATTACTCCAGCAGCCCCCGACCGGTCAGGGCGAGGAACACGTCCTCAAGCGTGCCCCCCCGCAACCACACGGAGGAGGGGGGCAGGCCCAGCGCGCGTACCTTGCCCAGGACGAGATCGCCGTCGTCGGTGTAGAAGAGCCAACGGTCGGCCAGGCGTTCGGTCAGGTCGGCCACCGAGCCGATGGAGGCCAGCCCTGCCAGGGCCTCATCCGGCGGCTCGAACACCTCGACCACCTGGGACGACGTCTGCTGGGCGATGACCTCGCGGGGCGAACCTTCGACCAGGATGCGGCCCTCGTGCATGATCACCAGGCGGTCACAGAGCTGCGCGGCCTCCTCCATGTAGTGCGTGGTCAGCAACAGGGTCACGCCCTCCCGCTTGAGCCGGCGAAGCTTCTCCCATACCAGGTGTCTTGCCTGCGGGTCCAACCCGGTGGTCGGCTCGTCCAGGATCAGGACCTCCGGCTCGTTTATCAAGGCCCTTGCTACCAGGAGCCGGCGCTTCATGCCGCCCGACAGGCGTGGGACCTTCCAGTCCCGCTTGTCCTCGAGCGCAACGAACGCGAGCAGCTCGAGCGCTTTCGGCGTGGACACG
>JBKPBM010000134.1:0-5673 GCA_046744325.1 Actinomycetota bacterium
ATCGTGCACATCCGAGCTGCCGGGTGGGTCAGGGAGCGGCATCCAGCCTTGCCACCAGCCGCTTCGGTGCCACCATGCGATAGGCGTCGGTGACGATCTCGCCCACCTCGTCCCAGTCCACGGGCACGTCGACGTACACACCCAGCCACCCCCGGTGGCCGACGTAGGGCGGAACGAAGAAGCGGTCGGGTGCGGAGGCCACCAGCGCGGCCTGGACGCCCGCCGGCGCCGCGCACCAGAAGGCGACCCGGTCGTCATGGTGGCGGTCCGCGCAGGTGACGAACACCTTCCCGCCAACGAACCACGTTGGCTCGCCGTGGCTCGGTCGCTCACTCGATTCGGGAAGGGCGAGACACACGTCCCGCAGCAACGCCAGAGGGTTCGCGGACTTCCTTCCCGGACGGCGTGCCATGTCCGGCGTTCGAGCGGTCATCGCCCTCGCTCGGGAAGGGTCGATGGCCCGACGTTCGCCCGGAGCCACGCGTTGAGCGGCTTCGAGGCCTCCAGGAACTCGACCACCCGCGTCCTGGCCTTGCGGGTTCCCAGCCACGCCCCCGCCGGCCACTCCTTCCACGTGATCAGGCCCTTGTACCGAAGCAGCTCGATGCGAGGGTGGTCCTTCGGGTAGCCCTTCGGGGCCGACTTCAGGATGTCGTGGCCGGTGGCCTCCAGGCCGGCCGCCCGCGTCTTCGTCAGGATGCCCTGGAGCGCCTTGCCCGTCCTCTCGGCGCTCACCGCCTCCCGGTACCGATCCAACTGATCGGGCGCCATCTCGTACATGCCGGAGCCGGCGCCCAGTCCCTGGGCCGTCAGCTGGATGTACCCGTCACTCACCACCGCGGCGATGTTGGTCTTGTATGGGGACTTGTCCGAGCTGAACCGGACGTCCCGGTAAGGCCGGAAGATCTTGCCCTCCCCGTACTCGGGCGCGAGCTCGGCCAGGAGCTCTTCCATGGGACCGCGCACGAGCGTGTCGTAGACATCCTTGTTCTTGGTCCAGTAGGACTTCGAGTTGTCGGCCTCCAGGCCCTCGAAGAACTCGAGCGCCTCAACCGGCCATCCCCGAAACGCCATCACCCCACCTCCTCGTTCCACAGAGCGCCGAGAGCCTATCCGAATCGGCGTGTCCATTCGAAGGGATCGCGCCCGTGGGCACAGCGCGGCTTCCTGGTCACGGCGCTAGGATCGGAGGACATGCCAACCGGACCGGAGCGACTTCATTTCGCGGACGACGAGGAGGCGGACCGGCTCCTCGCAACGAGCCCGATCGCCCTCCTGATCGGATTCGTCCTGGATCAGCAGGTGCCGCTGCAGAAGGCGTTCATCGGCCCGCTGGAGCTGAGCCGTCGCATCGGCGACCTGGATGCTCGTCGGATCGCGGCCCTCGACCCCGCGGAGCTCGACAGGGCCTTTCGGGAGCGACCCGCCCTTCATCGGTTCCCGGGCTCCATGGCAACGAAGGTGCAGCAGGTCTGTGCGATCGTGGCGGACCGCTACGGTGGCCGGGCCGAGCGCATCTGGACAGAGTCCAGGGACGCGGATGATCTCCGATCCCGCCTGGAAGCCCTGCCGGGGTTCGGAGAGATGAAGATCGGCTCTCTCGCCGCCGTGCTGGCCAAGCAGTTCGGCGTTGAAGCCGCTCAAGCGCTCGTTCCGAACCATCCCACGTTGGGCGACGTCGACTCTTCCGAGGCCCGGGCCGAGTACCAGGCCTGGAAGCGGTCGATGAAGGCCGCCAAGCGATCGACCTAGCCCGGCCCGCGAGCAGACGAGCCTCGGAACCTCATACGTGGCGGCCCCTTCGCCGTCTCGGGTCAGTCGGCTCGATCGTGGAACAGTGCGTCGACGTTCGGCAGCTGATCGAACCGGGAGAACGTCCCGGCGTCGGCGATCTCCCTGGCGGCCAGCAGGAATCCGGCCCAGGCGGTGCGGGCAAGCGTGCCCCCCACGCTGATCCGTCGTACCCCCAGGGCCGCCGCCTCCGTCACGGTGATGAATGGCGCGTTGATCAACAGGTTCACCGGTTTGGGTGACACAGCGTCGACGATCGCGGAGATGTGTTCGACGGTGTCGATCCGCGGCGCATAGAGACAGTCGGCACCCGCTTCGGCGTACGCGCGCAGCCGTCGGATCGTGTCGTCGAGGTCGGGACGCCCGATCACGAACCCCTCGGACCGGCCGGTCAGAACGACGCCCGTCCCACTTTCATCGATCGCCCGTCGCGCGGCTCGAACACGCTCCACGGCAAGGTCGAATTCAAAGAGCTGGTTCCTCTGATCGCCGGTGGAGTCTTCGATCGACAGCCCCGCGATTCCCGTGGCCACGGCGAGCTTCACGTTCGCACCGACGCCCTCGGGATCGATGGTGAAGCCCCCCTCGAAATCCGCATTCACCGGCACGTTCACGGCTGCAGCGATGACGCGGAGATGCTCGAGCGCCTGATCCAGTCGGACCTGATTGTCCGCGCGACCAAGTGACCATGCGAAGCCAGCACTGGTCGTCGCCAGCGCATTGAACCCGAGCTGTTCCAGAGCCCGCGCGCTGCCCACGTCCCACGGGTTCGGCATCACGAAGCAGCCGGAGGAGTGCAAGCGGTGGAAGGTAGCGACCCGATCGTCCTGCATATCAAAGCCATCCTACGTGGAGTGCCGGCGCTGTAGACCCTTCGTGACGAAGAGCGCGCAGAGCGTCGATATGGGGGCGCGAGTCTTGCACAGAAACGGTTGCCCAAACCGAGGGGGCGTCCAATACTCGCGGCTGGCGCTGCTCGCCGCGCCGCCTCGATCGGAGGGCGACCGACCATGGAGACCGAGGAAGCCACCCCTGGCGACGCTCCGCCTGTGTCGATCCGCACGTTCCTAATCGCGGACATCCGAGGTTATTCGACGTTCACCCGAGAGCGCGGCGACCAGGCCGCCGCGCGCCTCGCCGCACGCTTCGCAGACCTCGCCAGGGACTCCACAGAGGCGCGCGGCGGCCGGGTGATCGAACTGCGTGGAGACGAGGCGCTGGCGGTGTTCGGGCCCCCGGAGCAGGCCGTCCGGGCGGCCATCGAGCTCCAGGAGGCGTGCCTCGAGAGCACCGCCGAGGATCCCGAGCTGGGCCTGCCCGTCGGCGTCGGCATCGACTGCGGTGAAGCGATCGCGGTCGAGGACGGCTATCGGGGCAAGTCTCTCAACCTCGCGGCCAGGCTGTGCGCGAAGGCCCAGGCCGGCCAGGTCCTCGTGACGCGGGGGGTGGCCGAGGTGGCCGCGGCGCAGAGGGACGTCGTCTTGGAGCCGCGCGGCTCGGCCGAGCTGAAGGGATTCGACGCACCCGTGGAGGTGTTCGAGGCCCTTGTCCCCGCCGCGATCGCTCGGCGTCCCGAGCATCCCTTTCCCCCGGCGGCGCTCCCCGTGGAGCTCGAGGACGACACGCCGCTGGCGGGGCGGGAGCGGCACCTGCAGTGGCTGCGAGGGACGTGGCGCCAGGCACGCCGAGGCCACGGACGAGTCGTCTTCGTGTCCGGTCCGGCCGGGATCGGCAAGACGCGCCTCGCCGCCGAGCTCGCGCGGTGGGTGCACGCCGGAGGCGGCGAGGTCGTGTACGCGGGAACTGGCGGAGCGGCCGCGGCGCAGGCCCTCGCCGCGTTGGACCGGGCGGCCCACGCGGAGCGCCCCGGCCTCATCGTCCTTGACCAGCTCGACGTGCTGAGCGGCGTGACCGCGTCGCTGGCCGACCGGATCGACGACGTGGCCGCCCGCCCCGTCCTGATCGTCGGGCTCCTCCGCTCAACCGAGGGCCATGCTCCGCTTGCGGATCTGGTCGCGCGCATGGACGTCGTCGGTGACGCGCACCGGACGCTCGGAGGACTACCGTCCGACGCGGTCCGGGACGTCGTCGCCCAGTACGCGGGCCCCGCAGCCGACGAGGCTCCCGTCGAAGCCATGACCCGTTCCACCGGCGGTATCCCGGCCCGGGTGCACGAGGTGGCGGCCGAATGGGCGCGCGACGAGGGTGGGCGACGGCTGGCGGCCGCAGCGGAATGGCTCGCCCAGGGTCGCGCCAGGCAGGCGGCGGGCCTGGACCTGACCGCCACGGCGATCGGTATTCGGCTCGGCCGTGTGCAGGACCACGACGACGAAACTGGGCGGCAGGACGTCTGCCCGTACAAGGGACTGGCTCCGTTCCAGCCGGAGGACGCTTCGCTGTTCTTCGGCCGGGAACGCCTGATCGGTGAGCTCGCCGCCCGGACGGTCGGGCGCGGCCTCCTCGGCGTGGCGGGTGCGTCGGGCAACGGCAAGTCGTCCGTGGTGATGGGCGGGCTTTTCCCGTCCCTCGCCGCAGGGCTGCTCCCCGGAAGTGAACGCTGGCACCTCGCCACGATGCGCCCGGGCGAGCGCCCCAGTGATGCTCTGGACCACGCGATTGCGTCGGATGGCGGCGAGCGACTGGTTCTTACTGTCGACCAGTTCGAGGAGCTGTTCACCCTCGTCACCGACGAGGGCGAGCGCCGCGGGTTCGTGGATCGACTGGTCGAGCTGGCTCGAGATCCCGACCGCAGTGTGGTCGTCCTCACGGTTCGTGGAGACCACCTGGGAAGCGTTGCCCCGTACCCCGAGCTGGCGGACCTCCTCGCCGAGAACCTCGTGCTCATGGGCCCCATGTCGCCCGACGAGCTGCGGAGCGCCATCGAGCTCCCGGCCCGCCGTGCGGGCCTCAGGGTGGAGTCCGCGCTCGTCGAGGCCCTTGTCGAGGAGGCGGTGGACGAGCCCGGCGCCCTTCCGCTGCTGTCGACCGCACTGGTCGAGCTGTGGCAGGCGCGCGAGGCGGGATGGCTCCGGATGGAGGCGTACGAGCGCACCGGGGGCATCAGGGGGGCGGTGGCCCGGCTCGCCGAGGAGTCGTTCGGCCGGCTCGACGGCCCGGAGCGCGAGGCGGCGAGGGCGATGCTCCTGCGCTTGGCGGCGGGCGAGGGCGACGCGCTGTCCCGTCGCAGGGTACCGGTCGAGGAGTTCGAGCCCGACACCGACCCCGTTCGAGCGGCGGTGCTGGCACGGTTCGTGGAAGACCGCCTCCTCACCGCGAGCGGGGGGACGGTCGAGGTCGCCCACGAGGCGCTGCTGCGGGAGTGGCCTCGCCTGCGCGGGTGGTTGGAGGAGGATGCCGAGGGACGGGTGCTTCGCCAGCGGCTCACCGAGGCCTCGACGCATTGGGTGAGGGCTTCGCGCGATCCGAGCGAGCTCCTTCGCGGCCCGCGGCTCTCTGCGGCCGCCGATTGGGCGACGCTGCACGGCAGAGAGCTGAACACCACCGAGCAGGAGTTTCTAGCCGCAAGCCGGAGCGCCGCTCAGGCGGAGCTCCAGCGCGAGCGGCGGACGAGCCGGCGTCTCCGCGCCCTCCTCGTGGGCCTCGCGGTGTTCCTGGTCGTCGCGATCGTGGCCGGCTCCCTTGCTCTCGTCCAGCGGTCGCATGCCCGAACGGCGGCCACACGCGCGGAACTCGCAGCCACGGTCTCCCTCGCGAACACGCTCGGCGCCGAAGGGATCGACCAGCCCCGCCTCGACCGGGGCTTGCTCTTGGCGCGAGAGGCCGTGAACATCCATCTCTCCGATCAGACGAAGAGCGACCTGCTCTCGACTGTGCTCCGGAACCCTCGGCAGATCGGCGGGAGCGATTTCGGGGACACGGGGA
>JBKPBM010000238.1:0-8343 GCA_046744325.1 Actinomycetota bacterium
GGCCGGGCCGACGCCGAACGGGACGGGCGGGACGTGGCGGTGGGGTTCATCGCCATCTTCAGCAGGAACTACGGCGAGGACTCCGGACGGCGGACGGTGGAGTTCGCCCTTCGGCACCGCGAGCGGCTGGTGGGGTTCGACCTGGCCGGGCCGGAGGTGGGGTTCCCTCCCGGGATGTACGAGGAGCTGCTGCGGCCCCTTCGTGGCTCCGGCCTGGGGCTCACGGTGCACTACGGCGAGTCCAGCCCGCCCGACTACCCACGCGAGGCGATCGAACGTCTCGAGCCCGCCCGGCTGGGCCACGGCCTGAGCGTCGCGTGGGACCCGGCCGTCACCCGCCTGGCCGCCGAGCGCGAGGTGACACTGGAGATGTGCCCCACCTCGAACTGGCTGACCAGGGGCGTGGCGTCGGTGCGCCAGCATCCCATCGGGAGGCTCCTGCGGGGCGGCCTTCGAGTCACCCTGAACACCGACGATCCCGGCCTGATGGGCATCGACCTGGTGCACGAGTGGGACGTCGCCCGCGACCATCTGGAGTTCCGGGCGGCCGACTTCGCCGCGGTGACCCGCACCGCGCTCGAGGCGAGCTTCCTCCCCGAGGAGGAGAAGGCGGAGATCCGGGCCCGGCACTTCGCATGGTGCGATCGCGAGACGGTGGTCGGCCGCGACGTCGAGTTGAGCGCCCCTCGGCCCGAGGCGTAGGGTAGCCGCCCATCCTCGCCGTCTGGCTTCCAAGGAGGCGCACGATGAACCATTCGCGAACCGTTCGGCGCATGACCCTGGCCGCCTCGATCACGTCGTGCCTGGTGGTGCTGGTGGCGGCACCGAGCCCCGCGACGGTCGGCCGGTCGGTGCTGCCACCGAAGGTCAAGCCCCAACGGGCGGCGATCCACGGGGCCCCCGAGGTCCGTCCCACCTCCGGGGTGGCCGCGCCAACGGGGTCGGCGGTGACCTTCGGCTTCTGTGGCGGCGACGACTGGGAGCCGGAGATCAGCGCGGCCGCGGGGAGCTTCGTCTACGCCGTATGGGCCCACTTCCCCGGCGACCCCACGTGCGACCCCGCGTCGGGCAACGCCAACCGCATCTATATCCGGGTCTCCACCGATGGCGGCCGGACGTTCGGACCGGCCCACGTGGTGGCCGACCTCGTGAGCGGCGTCGACTACCCCAGGCAGGTGGACTGCGTGGTGACGGTCGATCCGGTGACCGGGACCGTGTACGTGAGCTTCCTGGCCTACGGGGTCCAGGGCGTGAAGACCGACGTGGCGGTGGCGCGGTCGACCGACCACGGGGCCACGTTCACCGCCGTCAAGGTCAACGGGCCGAAGTGCTCGAACTGCGACCACCCATGGACGATCGCCTACGGGAGCGACGTGTACACGGCGTACGCCCACGGCAAGGACCACTTCCTGGCGCATTCCTCGGACGGGGGCCTGACGTGGACCGAGAGCGTCGTCCTGCGCGCCGATGGGGTGGCCTTCCCCGAAGGGGCGGTGCTCGACGCCCATCACAATCCCTACTTCGCGTGGGGCGACTGCAAGGCCAGCAGCTGCGGGGGGAACGACGCAGCGCGGTATCGCGTGTCGAAGACGCTGGCCGGGACGTCCGACACCACGTTCGCCCAGGTGGCCACCGCGCCGGCCGGCCCCAAGTGTCCCTACGAGCCGAACTGCGGGTTCGCCTTCTTCGGGATCCAGGACGACATCGCCATCGACGCCGCCGGGACCATGTACCTGGTGTGGCAGGACGGCCAGGACCACAGCAAGGCGGGGAGCCCGCCCATCGTGCAGCTGTCGCGGTCGACCGACGGCGGTTCCACCTGGACGTACGTCGGGCGAGCGGACGACAAGACCGCCTCGGGCTGCGCGGCCTCGGCATGCTACGCGCTGTTCCCGCGGATCGAAGGTGGCACGGCCGGACAGATCGCGGTCGAGTGGATGGACGATCGATTGGGCTCACCCGTCGATCACACCAACGGGTGGAACGTGTGGTTGCGATCCTCGGCCGACGGCGGGAGCACGTGGTCGGGTCCGAGCGTCCGGGTCTCGCAGTACGATCCGACCAGGCCCGAGTCGCAGCCGAACGGGTTCCTGTTTCCCTACGGCGACTACCAGGGGATCGACCTGCAGACCGCCGCGTCGGGCAGGACGACGGCGACGATGATCTGGGGCGAGGGGCAGAACTACACCGGGGGGCCGACCCAGCCCGGTCACGTGATCTACCGGACGATACCGATCTAGGCGTCACCCGCGCTGCCGATAGACTGGATCGGCGCGGCAACTCCGCCGCCGTCACTTTTCCCCGTGCCATCCGGAGCTGCCTGTGGTGACCGCTCGACGAGCCGACCTTCGAAACGTGGCTATCGTGGCCCATGTGGACCACGGCAAGACCACGCTGGTCGACGCCATGCTGTGGCAGACGGGCTCGTTCCGGCCCAACCAGGACGTGGCCGAGCGCGTGCTCGACTCGATGGATCTCGAGCGAGAGAAGGGCATCACGATCCTGGCCAAGAACACCGCGGTGCGCTACGGCGGGGTCAAGATCAACATCGTCGACACCCCCGGCCACGCCGACTTCGGGGGCGAGGTCGAGCGGGGCCTGACCATGGTCGACGGCGTCCTGCTCCTGGTCGACGCCTCCGAAGGGCCGCTTCCCCAGACGCGGTTCGTCCTGCGCAAGGCCCTGGAGCGGCGCCTTCCGGTGATCCTGGTGATCAACAAGGTCGACCGCCCCGACGCCCGGATGGCCGAGGTGATCGACGAGGTCTACGAGCTGTTCCTGGACCTCGACGCCGATGAGCGCCAGATCGAGTTCCCCAACGTCTACGCCAACGCCAGGGCCGGCCGGGCCTCCCTCTCGCCCGACGACGAGGGCGCCGACCTCAAGCCGTTGTTCGAGACCCTGCTCGACCACATCCCCGCGCCGGCGTTCGAGCCCTCCCATCCGTTCCAGGCGTTGGTGACGAACCTGGACGCCTCCCCCTACGTCGGGCGCCTGGCGTTGTGCCGGATCCTGCAGGGCTCGGTCCGGCGTGGCCAGCAGGTCGCGTGGTGCCGGGCCGACGGCTCGATCGAACGGGTGAAGGTCACGGAGCTCTACGTCGCCGAGGCGCTCGACCGGGTGGCCGCGGAGGAGGCCGGACCGGGCGAGATCATCGCCGTGGCCGGCATCCCGGAGGTGACCATCGGGGAGACGCTGGCCGATCCCGACGATCCCCGGCCGCTGCCGGTGATCAGGATCGACGAGCCCAGCCTGTCGATGACCATCGGCATCAACACCGCGCCGCTGTCGGGGCAGGAGGGCTCGAAGCTCACCGCCAGGCTGGTGAAGAGCCGGCTGGACCAGGAGGTGGTCGGCAACGTGTCGATCCGGGTCCTGGACACGCCGGACCGCCCCGACGCGTGGGAAGTGCAGGGGCGGGGCGAGCTGCAGCTCGCGGTGCTGGTGGAGATGATGCGCCGGGAGGGCTTCGAGCTCACCGTGGGCAAGCCCCAGGTGGTCACCCAGACGACCGACGGCGTCCTCCACGAGCCGGTCGAACGCGTGTCCATCGACGCCCCCGAGGACTACCTCGGCGTGGTCACCCAACTGCTCGCCCTGCGCAAGGGCCGCCTGGAGCAGATGGTCAACCACGGCACCGGGTGGGTTCGCATGGAGTACCTGGTGCCCTCGCGCGGGATGATCGGGTTCCGGACGGAGTTCCTGACCGAGACCCGCGGCACCGGGATGCTTCACCACGTGTTCGAGGGGTATGAGCCCTGGCACGGGGAGCTCCGGACCCGTCCCACCGGCTCGCTGGTGGCCGACCGGCAGGGGTTGAGCACGTCCTACGCGCTGCTGAACCTGCAGGAGCGCGGCGAGCTGTTCGTCGGTCCCGGCGCGCCGGTGTACGAGGGCATGATCGTCGGAGAGAACGCGCGGCCCGAGGACATGGACGTGAACCCGGCCAAGGAGAAGAAGCTGACGAACGTGCGCTCCTCCACGGCCGAGGAGCTGGTCCGGCTGATCCCTCCGCGCGCGCTGTCACTGGAGCAGGCCCTGGAGTTCATCCGGGAGGACGAATGCGTGGAGGTGACCCCCGCCTCGGTCCGTCTGCGGAAGGTGGTGCTCGACCAGACCGAGCGGGGCCGGATCCGCGGGAGGGCCAGGCCGTGAGCTCCCCGGCGGCCGACGTTCCGCTTCATCGCCGGGATCTCGATCCCGATCCGTTGGGCCAGTTCTCGCGGTGGTACGCCGAGGCCGTGAGGGCCGAGGAGTATCCCCGGTGCGATGCGGTGGCGCTTGCCACCGTCGCCGTGGATGGCCGTCCGTCCAACCGCATGGTCCTGTTCAAGGGGCTGAGCGAGGGAGGGCTGGTGTTCCACACGAACTATGGAAGCCGGAAGGCCCGAGAGCTGGAGGCGAGCCCGTACGCCGCCCTGGTGTTCTACTGGCCCGCCCTGCACCGGCAGGTCCGGACGCGTGGACGGGTGGGCAGGCTGTCGTCCTCGGAGTCCGACGCGTACTTCCTCTCCCGGCCGCGAGAGGCCAGGTTGGCGGCGATGGCGTCCCGGCAGAGCTCGGTGATCGAGAACCGCGCCGAGCTCGAGGCGAGGGTCATCGAGCTGGGCGAACGCTTCGCCGGGACGGACGTGCCTCGCCCCGAGTTCTGGGGCGGGCTCCGGCTGGAGCCCGACGAGTGGGAGTTCTGGCAGGGACGGGAGAACCGGCTGCACGACCGGTTCCGGTACACGCGCGACGAAGGACCCGGAGGCGGATGGCGGGTCGAACGGCTGGCCCCATGAGGATCCTGATCCTGGGCGGGACACGGTTCGCCGGGCGCTTCTTCACGCTGGCGTCGCGCGACGCAGGCCACGCCGTCACGCTGTTCAACCGCGGGGAGAGCGAGCCGGGGGGGATTCCCGGCGTGGAACAGCTCACCGGCGACCGGGACGGTGGCCTCGGCCCGCTGAGGGGCCGTGAGTGGGACGCCGTGGTCGACTTCTGTGGCTTCTTCCCTCGAGTGGTCCGCCAGTCAGTTGATCTGCTCGCATCGAACGTGCGCCACTGCACCTTCGTGTCGTCGATGTCGGTCTACTCCGACGAGACGTCGCCCGGGGGGAACGAGGACTCGGCGCTGGCCACCCTGTCGGATGCGACGGTCGAGAAGATCACCGGCGAGACCTACGGCGGGCTCAAGGTCCTGTGCGAGGAGGAGGTCAGGCGGGGGTTCCCCGACCGATCCCTGGTCATCCGGCCGGGGCTCATCGTGGGACCGTACGACCGGTCGGACCGGTTCACGTACTGGGTTCGCCGGATCGCCCGAGGCGGCGAGGTGCTCCTCCCCGAACCGCCCGAGCGCGCGGTGCAGATCATCGACGCCCGCGACCTGGCCGAGTGGATGCTCCGGCTGGTGGAATCTGCGCATACCGGGACCTACAACGCCGTGGGGCCGGAGCCACCGCACACCATGCGACATCTGGTGGAGACGTGCCGCGAGGTCGCCGGGAGCGACGCGTCCTTCGCGTGGGTGCCCGAGCGGTTCCTGCTCGATCGGGGCGTGGTGCCGTGGAGCGACCTGCCGGTGGTGTGGATGCCGGAGGACGAGGCGTACGGCGCGTTCCGGGCCGACATCAGCCGCCCGGTGGCCGCCGGGCTGACGTTCCGTCCGCTGGAGGTGACCGTCGGGGACACGCTGGAGTGGGACCGATCGCGTCCGCGGGCCGAGCCTCTGAAGGCCGGGCTCACCGAGGGGCGTGAGCGGGAGCTGCTGGAGGCATGGCGGACGCACGCGAGCCAGCCCGTCGACGAGCCAGCCCCCTGACATGCAGCAGGTCAACCCGAACCTTCGCAGCTGGGCCTCCGAGATCGACGAGCCGACGCTCACGCAGGCCGAGGTGGCCAGCCGCCTACCGATCCTGGCCGGCCCCGTGGCGCTCATGCCCGACGCTCACCTGGGCAAGGGCGCCACCATCGGCGCGGTCATCCCCACCGAGTCGGCGATCATCCCCTCCGCGGTGGGCGTGGACATCGGCTGTGGCATGATCGCCGTGGAGACCGATCGGCGCCTCAGCCAGCTCCCCGGCGACCTGGGGCCACTGTTGGAATCGTTCGCGGCGAACATTCCGGCCGGCCTCGGCAAGTGGCACCAGAAAGCAGGAGACGGCGCCCATCGATGGGTGGCTGCCCATCCGCACCGCTCGTTGTCCAGTGAGCAGGAAGCCAAGGCGCTGGTCCAGTTCGGTACCCTCGGCTCCGGGAACCACTTCGTCGAGCTGGCCGCCGACGAGCGCGACGTGGTCTGGGTGGTGATGCACTCCGGGTCGCGCGGGGTGGGAAACCAACTGGCCGACAAGCACATCCGGCTGGCGCGGGCCCAGGAGCAGGCGCTGGAGGATCCCGACCTCGCCTACTTCCTGGCCGGGACGCCGGAGTTCGACGCCTACGTCCGCGACATGCTGTGGGCCCAGGACTACGCGATGGCCAACCGTCACGCGCTGATGACTGCGGCGCTCGCAGACCTCAACGCCGTGACGGGAGCCACCGACGTCACATGGGTCAACTGTCATCACAACTACGCCGCATGCGAGGTCCACGGTGGGCGTGAGATCTGGGTCACGCGCAAGGGAGCGATCCGGGCGCAGACAGGAGACCTCGGTGTGGTCCCCGGCTCGATGGGCTCGAAGTCGTTCATCGTCCGAGGCCTGGGGAACCCGCTCTCGTACAACAGCTGCGCCCATGGGGCAGGCCGTCGGATGAGCCGCGGGCGGGCCCGCCGCGAGGTCACCGTCGAAGCGTTCAGCCAGGCGATGGTCGGACGAACGTGGCAGGCGCGCAGCGCGGAGGATCTGGTGGAGGAAGCGCCCCAGGCCTACAAGGACATCGATCGGGTGATGGCCGACCAGGCCGACCTGGTCGAGATCGTCCACGAGCTCCGAGGGATCCTGAGCTACAAGGGCGTCGAACGGTCCTCGCGCCGCCGGGCCAAGCGGGCCTGAGGCACCGATGGAGCTTCGCCCCCTTGGCAGGAGCGACCTCACGGTTCCGGCGGTCGGGGTGGGGACGTGGCAGACGTTCGACGTCCGTGGGCAGCGTGAGGAGATGGCCGTCGCCGAGCGGGTGATCGAGGGGCTGGACGCGGGGGCCAACCTCTTCGACTCCTCGCCGATGTACGGAGAGGCCGAGCGCGTCCTCGGCCAGGCGCTCACCGGACGGCGCGACCGGGCGATGGTGGCGACGAAGATCTGGACGCGGTCACCGGAGGAAGGACGCCGGCAGGCCGAGAGCGCACTGGCTTTCTTCGGTCGCGTCGAGCTCTATCAGGTCCACAACCTGGTGGCCTGGCCGGAGCAGCTCACGCTGTTGGAGGAGCTGCGCGACCGCGGCCAGGTCGAGGTGATCGGGGCGACCCATTACGGCGCCTCCGCCTTCCCCGAGCTGGCCCGGGTGATGCGCACCGGCCGCATCGGGGCGATCCAGATCCCCTACAGCCCCGCCGAGCGTGAGGTGGAACAGGAGATCCTGCCGCTGGCCGAGGAGCTGGGCCTGGGCGTGGTGATCATGCGGCCGCTCGGCGGTGGCGGGCTCGCACGGAGGGAGCCGCCCGAACGGTCGCTCAAGCCCTTGCACGCCTTCGGCGTCCGGACGTGGGCCCAGGCCCTGATCAAGTGGGGCCTGTCGGACCCGCGCTGCTCGATCTCCATTCCGGCCACGTCGAAGCCCG
This sequence comes from Actinomycetota bacterium, assembly GCA_046744325.1. Taxonomy (GTDB): domain Bacteria; phylum Actinomycetota; class UBA4738; order UBA4738; family UBA4738; genus JBKPBM01. Next base: position 7,703 of record JBKPBM010000238.1, read on the forward strand.
GCCGCACGACGGAGAACGCAGCCGCGGGCGATCCACCGTGGTTCGGCCCCGACGAACGCGTGCTGGTCTCGAAGCTGGCGGGCTTCGACTGACACCATCCCTATCGGTCGAGACCCGTCAGGAATTCGAGGAGGGCGACGTTGACCTCGGTGGGGCGTTCCTGCTGGATCCAGTGGCCGGCCCCTGGTATCAGCAGCTTTCCTCGAAGCCGGGGCACGAACTCGTCCATGGGCTCGGTCGGGATCATCCGCAGCACCGGGTCGCGCATCCCCGCGATGAACAGCGCGGGCACACCCACACGCGCGCCGGCCTGCTCGGGCGTGAGATGCCAGTTTCGGTCCAGGTTCCGGTACCAGTTGAGCGGGCCGGTGAACCCGGTGCGGGCGAACTCGCCGGCGAAGACGTCCAGGTCCTCGGGCTCCAGCCACGAGGGGAGCCCCGGCGCTCGGCTCATCGTGTCCAGGAACCCCGTCCCTTCCCGCGGCATCCGCTTCACCGATCCGGGGAGCGCGTCGCCCGAGGATGACCAGTACAGGTCCAGGAGCGCGCGCCGGGGGTTCCGCCCCAGCTCGGCGTCGGCGGGCCCGACCTCCTGGAAGTACAGGATGTAGAGGAAGCGATCGCCGGCCATGGTCTCCATG
>JBKPBM010000208.1:0-4220 GCA_046744325.1 Actinomycetota bacterium
CAATCCGATCATGCGGGTGGCCAACGGGTTGCGCGGGTCGCTGCGTCGTTCCCTCCTGCGCGTGTTCCCGGACCGTGAGGCGGGCCTGGTCATGGGGCTGGCCATGGGCGACACCTCGGGGCTCGACCCGCATGTCGAGGAGACCTTCCGGGCCACAGGCCTGTCCCATCTGACCGCGGTCTCGGGAGAGAACGTGGCGATGTTCCTTGCCCCCATCCTCGGGCTGGCCGGCCTCCTGGGCCTGGGCCGGCGGCTGCGCTTCGCTCTCGGCCTAGGCGCGGTGGTGTTCTTCGTGCTGCTGACCCGCGCCGAGCCATCGGTGCTGCGAGCGGCGTTCATGGCCGGGCTCACCATGCTCGGGGTCTTCCTTGGTCGACCTCGAAGCCCGCCGGCCATCCTTGGCGGCGCCGTCCTGGTCCTGCTCGCCATCAACCCGACACTCGTGTACGCGATCGGTTTCCAACTGTCGGTGGCGGCCACCACCGGCATGGCCGTGCTGGCCGGCCCGCTGGCCCGCGGCCTGCGCTGGCTTCCACAGGGGCCGGCACTGGCGGCGGGGGCGACGATCGGTGCCCAGGCCGTGGTGACCCCCTTGCTCCTCTACCACTTCGGGGTGGTGCCCACCGTCGGTATCCCGGCCAACCTGCTGGCCTTTCCGGCCGTGGGCCCGGGGATGCTCCTGGGCCTGAGCGCCGCTGCACTCGGCCTGATCGTCCGTCCGGCCGGCGTGGTGATGGCCGGGTTGGCCGTGCTCCCCCTGCGCTACCTCGAGGCCCTGGCAAGCCGCCTGGCCCGTTCTCCGCTGCCCTCCGTGACCTCCGGGGTCGGTCGTCTGCCCACTCTCGTCCTAGGGCTGACGTTGGTGGCGGGGATCGCGTGGTGGATCCGGTCGGGAAGCAGGATTCCTCGCCGGGCCATCCTGGCCGGGGCCCTGGCCATTCCGCTCCTGGTGTGGGTGGGCGCGGCGCGAGCAGGCCCCCCGCCCGACCTGACCGTTACCTTCATCCAGGTCGGATGGGGGGACGGAGCCCTGATCCGATCGCCCGGCGGGGCCACCATCCTGATCGATGGGGGGTCGGACCCCGAGCTCGTGGCCACGAGGCTCGCCGCGCTTGGCGTCCGCAGGCTGGACCTGATGGTCGCCACCCACCCCCACGCCGATCACATCGGGGGGTTGCCGGCCGTCCTGGCCCGGTTCCCCGTGGGGCTGATCCTCGATCCGGGTTGCCCCTCGGACTCACCCTTCTACCGCAGTTTCCTGCAGGCGGTGCGCGCGTCGGGCGTTCCGCTGAAGCGGCCATCCGTGGGCGAATCGATGCGAGTCGGCGACCTCCACCTCCAGGTCCTGGGGCCGGAGCACTGCTTCACGGGCACGCACTCGGATGCCAACAACGACTCCGTGGTCCTGTTGGTGAGCCAGGGAGGACACAGCGTGCTGTTTCCGGGAGACGCGGAGTGGGACTCACAGAAGGAGCTGCTCCGAGACGAGCTCGCCGGCCTCCCCGCCCTGGTGCTCAAGGTCCCGCACCACGGGGGCAACACCTCGCTCGACGAGTTCTTCCGGGCGGTGGGAGCGCAGGTGGCCGTGGTCAGCGTCGGGCCGAACCGGTACGGACACCCGGCGCCAGAGGTCATGACCATGCTGGCGGCCGACGGAATGCGGACCTACCGAACCGATGCGTCCGGGGACGTGACCGTGACATTCCACGGTGGGCAGATCCTGGTCCACCAGGCCGATCCGTGCGGGTGCAGTCCCGTCTACCCGCATGCCTAGAATCGGGCGTGCGCGCGCTCCTCCCAGGCAGGCGGGCCCCGTGACCCCCGCCTCGAACGCTCCGGCCCTGGCCACGTTGTTCTGGGGCGAGGAGCCCTTCCTCCTCCGTCTGGCCGCCCTCGACCTGTTGGATCGTGCTGGGGTCCGGGCCACGGAGGTGGATGCCTCGGATTGGCGCGGGGGAGAGACCGCCGACCTGGCCACCCCATCGCTGTGGGGCGAACGCCGCGCGCTCCTGGTGGTGGGCTGCCAGGGCCTGCCCGAGCACGGCGCCAGAGAGCTTCGGGCCTATCTGGAAGCACCGGCCCCAGACGCGATCTGCGTGCTCACCGTCGCCACCCGCGGCAAGAACCCTCCGCCCCTGGCGAAAGCGGTGAAGGCGGGTGGTGGGCAGGTCCAGCAGATCGCGATCAAGCGGCAGGATCTCTCCCGGTGGGTGCTCTCCCGGGCCTCGGTCCGCGACGTCCACCTGGCGCCGGCGGGCGCGGCGGCCCTGGTGGGGGCCTTGGGAGAGGACCCGGCGATCCTCGATCAAGCGGTGGAACAGCTGGCGGTGGCCTTCCCTGGGCGTCACCTGGGCCCCACGGAAGTCCGGGCGCAGTTCCAGGGGCTGGGCGAGCAGCGGGTCTGGGACCTGTGCGATCAGGCGCTGGCGGGTCGTCTGCCCGAGGCGCTGGTCGCGCTGCGGTCGATGCTGGACGCTCGGGAGGACCCGCTGCTCATCCTGGGAGGGATCGCCTCGCGTGTTCGCGATCTCGTTCGGGTGCGCGGCCTGCCGGACCGGCTCTCCTCGGCGGACGTGTCGCGCGCTGCGGGGCTCCGGTTCGACTGGCAGGCCAGGCGCTATCGGGAACAGGCCGGCCGCTTCACCCCGGAGCAACTCCGACGTCTGCACGAGCAGGTCACCGAGTCGGATCGGGCGTTGAAGGGTGGCTCGGCTCCGGAGGTCGTCCTGTCCGCACTGGTCGCGTCCATGGCCGGGCGTGGGGAGGCCGCGCTGGATCTGTCGGTGAGGGTGAGCCGGTAGGGACTACTCGGCGGCCTGGCTCACGGCCCGGGCCAGCCGCGACTTGCGACGGGCGGCCGTCCGTTTGTGCAGCACGCCCCGGGACTCGGCGCGATCGAGGTCGCGCGTGGCCTGTCGTAGGAGCTCCGGCGCCTGGTCGGCATCGGCGGCCCGCACCTTCTTCGCGGTGGTCTTCAGCGCCGAACGTACGGACTTGTTCCGGACGCGTCGGGCCTCGTTCGTGCCGATGCGCTTGATCTGCGACTTGATGTTCGCCACGGCGCAGGAGTCTATCAGCCGCGACCTCGTACCCTAGCCGTCGCGATGGACCAGGCTCTCATCCGTAACTTCTGCATCGTCGCCCACATCGACCACGGGAAGTCCACGTTGGCCGACCGGTTCCTCGAGCTGACCCACTCCGTCACCGCGCGGCAGATGCGCGATCAGTACCTGGATCGGATGGAGCTGGAGCGAGAGCGCGGGATCACCATCAAGGCCCAGGCGGTCCGGCTGCGGTACCCGCACGGAGGGACCGAGTTCGAGCTGAACCTGATCGACACCCCGGGCCACGTGGATTTCACGTACGAGGTGTCCAGGAGCCTGGCGGCATGCGAGGGAGCGATCCTGCTGGTCGATGCGGCGCAGGGGATCGAGGCCCAGACGCTGGCGAACTTCCACCTTGCGCGCGACGCTGGGTTGGTCATCGTCCCGGCGCTGAACAAGATCGATCTCCCGGCGGCCGACCCGGTGGAGGTGGCCCACGAGCTGGCCGAGCTGGTCGGGTGCGAGCCCGAGGACGTGCTCCAGGTCTCGGCGAAGGCCGGAACGGGCGTGTCCGAGCTGCTCGACGCCGTGGTGGCCCGGGTGCCCCCGCCCGGCGGCGATCGGTCCGCGCCCCTGCGCGCGCTGATCTTCGACTCCAGCTACGACCTCTATCGAGGGGTCGTGGCCAACGTGCGCCTCGTGGATGGCCGTCTGGCTGGCAGGGAGCGCATCCGGTTCATGTCGAACCGGTACACCTCCGAGTCCGAGGAGGTTGGCGCGTTCGCGCCCGAGGCGACGCCCCTTCCATCGTTGGAGGCGGGCGACGTCGGGTACCTGGTCACCGGGGTGAAGGACGTCAGTCACGCCAAGGTCGGGGACACCGTGACGCTCGCCGCCCACCAGGCCAAGGACCCGCTCCCGGGCTATCGCGAGCCGAAGCCGATGGTGTGGAGCGGGCTGTTCCCGGCCGAGGGCGGCGACTACCCGTTGCTCCGCGACGCGCTGGACAAGCTCAAGCTCTCGGACGCGGCCATGGTCTACGAACCCGAATCGTCGCTGGCGCTCGGGTTCGGGTTCCGGTGCGGGTTCCTGGGGTTGCTGCACATGGACATCGTGAAGGAGCGGCTCGAGCGCGAATTCGGCCTGGAGCTCATCGCCACGGCGCCGAACGTGGAG
>JBKPBM010000326.1:0-5946 GCA_046744325.1 Actinomycetota bacterium
CCGCCAACCATTGCCGGTCGGACTGAAGTACGCGTTCTTCATGGCCTGGGAGAAGTGGTAGACGGGGAACACCCTGGCCACCTTCACGTACCAGGCGTGCGGGTCCTGGATCGGGATGAAGATGTCCGAGAGGAACAGCAGAGGCAGGATCGTGGCGTTGACGATGGCCGGCGCGGCGTCGGCATTGGGGATGACCGAGGTCAGCGCCAGGCCGAGAGCCGAGAAGCCGGCAGCGCCCACGGCGATGGTGATCACGTAGGCGGGGAGCGTTCGCGACGGGATCGACGCGTGGTAGAAGAGGGCCCCGAACGTGGCCACGATCACCACCAGCAGGATGGCCACCAGGATCGCGTGGACGACCCGCCCGAACATGAACGCCCAGGCGGGCAGCGGACTCCCCCGAGCCCGCTTGAGGATCCCCTGGTCTCGCTGGAAGCACATGCTCATGGCCAGGTTGGTGTACGTGGCGGTGATGATGGAGAACGCGGCGATGGCCGAGACGTAGTAGGTCGAGGTGCTGATCCGGTGGCCCAGCACGTCGATCGTGTCGTTGCCGAACAGCGCGGTGAAGATCACCAGGAACATCAACGGGAAGACGAAGGTGAAGAACGCCGCGGCCCGATTGCGCCAGAACGCGCGATTCGTGTACCGGACCTGCTGGATGGCCAGGCCGATGTCGCTCACGACCCCTCCTCCGACGAGGAATGTCCGGTGATCTCCAGGTAGACGTCCTCCAGCGACGGCTTGGAGACCGCCAGGTCATCCAGCGACACTCCCTGATCGAGTGCCCAGCCGGTGAGGTCGTGCAGGGTCCGCGTCGGGTCGCCCGTCCGAAGCTCCACGACCCCGTTGGTCACCTCGGCATCGGCCACCGGCAGGGCCCCGGACCCCTCCGGCAGCCGGAACCGGATGAGGGTGGCGGCCGAGTCGCGTCCCGCTAGGGCCGACGGTGGCCCCTGCGCCACGATCACCCCCGCCGCGATGACCGCCACCTGGTCGGCCAGGTACTGCGCCTCGTCCATGTAGTGCGTGGTGAGCAGGATGGTCTTGCCCAGCTTGGAGAGGTTCCTGATCACCTCCCATGCGTTGCGGCGGGCGGAGGGGTCGAACCCGGTGGTGGGTTCGTCCAGGAACAGGAGCTGCGGGTCTCCGGCAAGGGCGATGCCCACGTCCAGCCGCCGCTGCTGCCCGCCGGACAGCTTCACCACGCGTGTATCCCGTTTCTGGGTCAGGCCCACCAGCTCGATCACCTCGTCCACCGGGCGCGGAGAGGGGTAGTAGCTCCCGTAGAGCCGGATGGTCTCGGCCACGGTCAGATAGGGGTCGATGCCGGTGGACTGAAGGACGATGCCGATCCGGGACTTGAGCTGCCGGTCGCCCCGGGCCGGATCGAGCCCCAGCACCGAGACCTCCCCGGCGCTCCGGTCGCGGAACCCCTCGAGGATCTCCACGGTCGTGGTCTTGCCGGCGCCGTTCGGCCCGAGCAGCGCGAACACCTCGCCGGTTCGCACGACCAGATCGACTCCCCGCACGGCCTCCATGTCGCCGTAGGACTTGCGGAGCCCATGGACCTCGACCGCGGGGGCGTCGCTCACAGCGGCCGCCGCCCCGCGAACCCGGATTCGGGCCCGTGCCACCAGGCCACCCGCTCCTCTCCCACGCGCCAGCACAGGAACACCTCGCGCCCGTCCCGCGCGGCGGGGAAGTCGATCAGCCCCGACTCGGGATCTCTCAGGACGATCCCCAGCTCGGCCAGGTGCTCGACCTCCTGGCGGAGCGTCCGCAGCGCCTGCCAGTACTCGGTGCCCTTCTTCCCTCCGCCGTTCATCGAGGCCCCCCGGCGGATGGGCTCGCCGTTCGCCAGGATGACCTGGCGGGCCTGGCGCACGCGGCTCAGCCGCTCGGTGAGATCCGGGAGGAGCGCGTCCGCCTCCTCGGGCGTGTACTGGCGCTCGTCCATGCCCATGGTCGAACGGCTCACACCGCGACGGGAGCAAGGCCGATGGCCCGGGGAAGGTCCTCGAGCGTGGTGATGCGGGTCCCCGCGTGGTCGGGATAGCGGCCGCGCCGGTCGATCAGGACGCCGTCCATCCCCACGGACCGGGCGGGCTCGATGTCGAAGTCGGGGATGTCGCCGACGTAGACGGCGTGCGAGGGGTCCACTCCGGTCCGGTCCAGGGCCAGCTGAAAGATCCGGGGGTCCGGCTTCTCCACGCCCTCCACCCCGGAGATGACCCGCACGTCGAAGAACCGCGCCAGGCCGAGGGACTCGAGAAGCCGCTCCAGCCACTCCTCGAAATTCGAGATCACCCCCAGGACCAGGCCGGCTGCGTGCAGGCGCTCCAGGGCCGGGAGGACGTCGGGGAAGGCCCGGTAGTTCGACAGGTCGCTGAACTCGGCGTACAGGCGCGAGATCAGCGCGGGGTCCGGGTGCAGCCCCAGCCGTTCCAGGAACACGCCGTAGACGGCGACCCAGAACTCGCGGGAGCGCTCGGCAGAGGTCGTCCACAGCTCGCCGTCCCTGGCCGCCCGCCGGAACTGGTCCGAGACGATGTACAGCCCGTCGCGGATGGTCGAGGGATCGACGGCGAACCCCTCGTCCCGAAGCACCAGTCCCAGCAGCTCGGGGAACGAGGGATGGGGGTGGACGAGCGTCTCGCCGGCGTCGAAGAACACGGCGCGATAGGTCACGACGCCGTCGATCATATCGAGCGCGCCTGCAGCTTCTCCCACAGCGCCTCCACGTGGGTCTCCAGCTCCTCCGGCGAGCCCTCGTTCGAGATCACGAAGGTGGCCACTCGCGCCCGCTCGTCGTCGGTGGCCTGGGCGGCGATCCGGGCGCGTGCGTCCGCCTCGCCGATGCCCTTCGCCACCAGCCTCGCCACGCGAACCTGCGGGTCTGCCCGGATCACGACCACGGCGTCGAACATCCCCTCCAGCCGGTTCTCGACCAGGAGAGGAACGTCGTACACGATCACCCGGTTCGTCCGACGGTAGGGGTCGACGGCGTCCTGGAGCAGCCGGGCCACCTCGGGGTGGACGATGGCCTCCAGCCGGCGGCGTGCATCCGGGTCGCCGAACACCGCGGCGGCCAGGACGGCCCGATCGACCGCACCGCCCGGATCCACGACGCCCGGCCCGAAGGCCTCGACGACCCTCGTGTGGCCTGGCGTCCCCGGATCGATGGCCCTTCGGGCGAAGTCGTCGGCATCGAACACGACGGCCCCTCGCTCACCGAGCATGCGGGCGACGGTGGACTTGCCCGAGCCGATGCCCCCGGTCAGCCCGACGAGCAGCGTGGCTAGCTACGCCCCTCGCGGCGCTTGAGGTCCTCGAGGATCGCCTCGAGCGTCACGTCCTCCTCTGGTTCCTCGGAGACGGGTGAGGCCGCTTCAGGCTCGGGCTCGGGCGCCCGTGTGGGTTCGGACTCCGGCGTCGCCGCCACCGGCTCCGGCTCCGAGGTGGCGGGCTCCGGCTCGGGCTCGACGTGCATGGCCGCCTCTTCGGGCGCTGCGGCCTCGGGCTCGAGCGTGGCCTCGAAGGCTTCGACGCTCCCTTCGTCGCCGCGCGCCTCGGCCTCGGCCAGGACCTCCCGGGTCTCGGCCGACGGCTCGGGAGCCACCTCCGCCACGACCTCCTCGGTCGTCTCGGCCAGGATCTCGGGCTCGGGGATCAGCTCGGGCTCCTCGGCCACTCGCCGGATGGACAGGCTGATCCGGCGGCGCGACACATCGACATCGACCACCTTGACCCGGACCTGCTGGCCCACCTGCACCACCTGCTCGGGCGAGTCGACGTGGGTGTCAGAGAGCTCCGAGATGTGCACCAGCCCCTCGATCCCCTCCCCCACCCGGACGAACGCCCCGAAGGGCACCAGCTTGGTGACCGAGCCCCCGATGATCTCCCCGGTGGCGTGCTTGCGCTCGAACTCCCGCCAGGGATCCTCCTGGGTGGCCTTCAGCGACAGCGACACGCGCTCGCGCTCGAGGTCCACGTCCAGCACCTCGACGTCGACCTCCTGGCCCACGCTGACCACCTCGCTGGGGTGATCGACGTGCTTCCAGGAGAGCTCGGAGACGTGGACCAGTCCGTCCACCCCGCCGCCGATGTCGACGAACGCGCCGAAGTTCACGATGGAGGAGACCGTGCCGCGGCGGCGCTCTGCCTTTCGCAGCGATTCGAGGAACTTCTTGCGGCCCTCGCTCTGGGACTCCTCCAGGAACGCGCGCCGGGACAGGACCACGTTGTTGCGGTTGCGGTCGAGCTCGATGATCTTGCACTCGAGCTCCTGTCCCACGTACGGATGGAGGTCGCGGACCCTGCGGAGCTCGACCAGCGACGCCGGCAGGAACCCCCGCAGCCCGATGTCCAGGATCAGGCCACCCTTGACCACCTCGATGACGGGACCCTTGATGGTTCCGCCCTCGTTCATGATCCGTTCGATCCGGCTCCACGCGCGCTCGTACTGGGCGCGCTTCTTGGACAGGATCAGCCGGCCCTCCTTGTCCTCTTTCTGCAGGACAAGGGCCTCGAAGGTGTCGCCGATCTTGACCACCTCGGACGGGTCGACGTCCTGGCGGATCGACAGCTCCTTTGAGGGGATGACCCCCTCGGACTTGTACCCGATGTCCAGCAGGACCTCGTCCCGGTCGACCTTGACCACGGTCCCCTCGACCAGGTCGCCGTCCTTGAAGTCCTTGAGGCTCTCCTCGATGGCCCGGACGAGCTCTTCCGGCGTCAGGTCGTCCTGGGCAACCTGTCGTTCTTCCTGGCTAGCGATGTTCGACCACTCTCCTCACCCCGCCGGTCTCGGCTGCCGTCGCCAATCGACCGACTGAGTTTGGTCTTTTGGGATTGCACAGCAAGAACTGGCGCCGCCGGCGAGGGCTCAGTGTAGAGGGGCGCCTGTGCGCCCGTCAATGAGCGAGGGTCAACCACCAGCGAGGATCGATTGCCAGTCCGGATGGTCGTCGGCCGCGGAATTGGTCACAAGGGTCGTCATTCCCGTGGCGTCCGGATGGATCTCGTAGATGTCGTGGCTGCCCGACCGGCCGGTCACGAACAGGATCCACAGGCCATCAGGCGACCACGTCGGGTAGCCCTCGAAGGAGGTGACCTTGTTGATCCGGAACAGACCGCTCCCGTCCTGGTTCATCGTCCACACGTCGTAGCTGCCGTTGCGATTGCTCTGGAAGGCGATCTTGAGCCCATCGGGCGAGTACGAGGGGTAGCCGTCCGCATCGGTCTTGAGCGTCCGTGCCTTCTGGTTGGACCCATCCGCGTTCATGGTGAACACGTTGGAGTTCCCACTCCGGTTGCTGGTGAAGGCGATCTTCGAGCCGTCCGGCTTCCACGCGGGGGAGAAGTCTTCGGACGGGTCGGTGGTCAGCTGGGTCTGCGCCCCAGTGGCCAGCGTCACCAGCCAGATGTCCTCGTTCCCCGACTGGGTGCTGGTGAAGGCGATCTGGGTGCCGTCCGGCGACCAGGCTGGCTCGCCGTCGAAGGCAGCGTTGGAGACGACCTTGGTGAGGTTGGTCCCGTCGGCGTTCATCGTGTAGATGTCGCCGCTCCCCGACCGGTAGCTGGTGAAGGCGATCTCCGTCCCATCGGGAGACCACGTGGGGTCGAGGTCCGACGAGGTGTTGGTGGTGAGCTGTGTCGGGTTGGACCCGTCCGCGTCGACGACCCAGATGTCCTGGTTCCCGCTGCGCGTGCTGTCGAAGGCGATCTGGCCGTTGGTCCCGGGGACCACGGCCAGGGCCGGCCGGGGACCCAGGGTGGCGACGAGCGCTACGGACCAGAGGACCGCGGCGAGCGTCCCCGGACGCCGCATCAGGCCCCGTTCCGCGGGTCGATGATGAGCGTGGACAGGACCCCGTTGACCTCCTGCACCAGGCGTTCGCGATTGGCTCCGGTGGGCACCACGACGTAGAGGCAGAACGCCAG
>JBKPBM010000300.1:0-4423 GCA_046744325.1 Actinomycetota bacterium
CACCGTGGCCAGGGCCTCTAGCTGCCCGATACGGTTCAGCGGCCCCGACAGCCTCCCGTCCCGGTCTGGGTACCTGGGGACCACGGCGATCAGCAGTAGCTCGGGCGAGCGCCGGAGGGCGTCGGCGAAGAACCGGGCGACATCCGTCGACCACAGGTATTGGTCCTCCACGTAGATCAGCGACCGGGCACGCGCCAGCGCCTTCGCGTACGCACGTGCCACGCTCCGCTCACCCCGCGGCGCGAACGGGAACGGTGGGCGCTTGGCGGGATAGGTCCGCAACACCTGCACCGCCGTGGAACCGGCGGGGGGCGGATCGGGGAGCACTGCCGGCAGGGGGCTCGCGCGTCTGGGCTCGCGGGCAAGGCGCCGGATCCGAGCCCGCCACGGGTTCTGATGGTCGAGCGGGGTGGGGTCCTCCCAGCGCTCGCGGAAGGTTTCGTCCAGGTCGCCGACGGCCGGCCCCCTGACCTCGAGCTGCACATCGTGCCAGGCTGGCCGCGGGCCGTATCGCTGATCCAGGACAATGGGCTGGGGGTCGCCCTGGTGGCGTTCGTCGTCGCCTCGCCCATGGCAGAGGTCGATCCCGCCGACGAACGCGACGTCCTCCCCGGTGCGCTCGCTCCTTCGGATGACGGCCAGCTTTTGGTGGTGGGAGCCGAAGCGGCGGACCCGCTCATCAGGCAGCACCTCACCGCCCGCGTCGTTCACGACCTGCCCGACATGGGCGTTCTCCTGCTCGGCGTACCCTTCCTGGTCGGGATGCGACCGCCATACCAGCCCGCGCACGTCGACCCCTCGCTTGACGGCCTCGGTCAGGACCGAGCCCAGTTCTGTCCCCGAGCCTGCCAGTCGCTGGCCGGCGTCCCCCCGCCAATCGAGGAAACACACCTGATCCCCGGGGCCGAGGGTGGACAGCTCCTGGTGCAGCCGGGCGAAGTAGGTGGCCCCGTGAACCAGCGGCGTGACAGCGTTTCCCTCGGTCCAGCCGCGGCCGTCCCTCCGACGCCGGTCGATCTCCGAGGCGGCGTTGCCGCGATCCTCGGCGCTCAGGAACCAATTCTTGGTCGTCGACATCGGCCCCAGCGTATCTTCCCGCCGGAATCGAAGGGCAATGAGGGGACGAGGTCGAACCTCCGGTGATGCTGAGCCTGATCGCCAGGGATCGTCAGAGAGGCGACCTGCGCCCGGGGATCGACATCGCTGCAGCGCCATGTTGAAATCCACCGCCGCCACGTCCCCGGAATGGGCCGGCACCCAGGCGACGCGGCGCGTGTGTCACCCACCCAACTGAACTCTTGGCGCGCGGTCCGGAGCTTCGTCCCAGACGCGTTTGCAAACTCGGAGATCGGATATTGAAACTCGGTGAGAACACCAAACAACACAAGGTCACGCCCAAGGGGCCCGACCTGAACTCGACGCCTCGGACCGGACAAGCACGACGCCGTACGAGGGCTCGGAGAGCGTCGCCTGCGCAGCGCCGGGCAACACGACCGTCCGCTACGCCATGCTCGCTGCCCTTGGGGCCTGACCGGCAGTTACCGATGGCTAGACCCCAAGGAAGCGGTTGCTGACTGGAACTACCTGTGACTCAGACCGATTCTGTGAACGAGCGGCCTCCGGTACGAGGAAGGCAGCCAGTCCAAGGAACGCGATGCCAACAACGATCCCGACCACAGTTGAATGGGCGAAGATCAGGATGGCCAGGCCAACCAGTGCTGCAACTACCCAGAGCGCTCTTATGGAGCCTTCTCTCATTCGGCTGACGCCGTTGATGTAGGTGTACTGTTCCTTTGCCCCCCCACGACGGTCGGTAGACTCAGGCGCTCGACGGCCGACGAATTTGTGGAGACGACGTCATGGGGAGACGGATGAGGGACAGGAGACTGGAAGCGCTGCTGCGCCGGGCCGAGGAGTCCCTCGCCGCGCTTCGGGCGCACCTGGAGGAAGCAGAGACAGGGCCACCATCCGCAGCGTGGTTCGGCCGGATGGGCGGTGTGCTGAGCGAGATCGAGGACCGGGGCGGCGAGGTGAGCGTCGAGGACCTCCGAGAGATCGGCATCCGTCACGGCTACGACCCGAGGGGGATGGGGGGCTTCCTCTCCGGCCTCTCGCCATCGCTGGAGCGGGATCACCCAGACCGCCGGGTCCGCAGGCTCACCGAGATGGGGAAGAAGCGAGCGGCCCACTGGCGGGACCTCTACGGGAAAGGAAGGTCGGCTCCCGACCCTCAGGGCAAGCGTCAGACGCGAGGCTCCTGAATCAGAGCCTCGGCGCGCTGGGGTTCGAAGGTCACGCTCCTCGCCCAGTTGCGCCTCGGGTTCGTGGTCGCGGCGCGCTTCTGGAGACCGCTGACACCCGGTGGGCGTTAGCTTGGTGGATGCCGTGCTTCACCTCGTCTCTTGATGGGTTCGGCACCCGACGGGGTGCGGCAACCCCGGGGGGGATCTCCTGGCGCCGGGTGAACTTGGCTTCCCATCTCGACGGGCGGCGTCGCCACCTCTCGCTCAGTGCCCGAACCGGAGCCCCCAGGCGGAAGCGTCACGAGGAACTCGCTGGCCGGGCGGCGGAGCCGGCACTTACCGCAGACCGGCCAAAGGAGTGGCTCAAGCGACTCGGACTCAAGGCGCCCGGTGCCCGGGAGGAAGGCTCAGCGAAGAACTGACGACGGTTGGGGAGGCCTTCGGAATCGAGCCCCCACCGCCAGGGTCGATCTGATGATCTCGCGGTTAGCGCCGACGGCGTATCGCGAAGATCACGATCACGAGGAACACGAGGATCGCGATGATGACGATGGGTATACCAACCGACAAGCCGAGCATCGCTTGCCTCCTCTCGTCGCCGCGGGCACGCCCGCCTGTCTTCGGAGACGCGGACGAGAGCGTACAGGGCGCCGCGCCACGTCGAGAAGCCGAGCCAAATCTGCCGGACAGTCCAGCCCCCTCGAAGCCGTTAGGCAGAGGTGAGATTCCCCGGCCCGCCTGCCGATCATCCCTTCGCCTCCGGCCCTCCCCTGACGCGACCGTGCCCCTCCCCGGTTACTGCATCCGCACCCCGGCGCGGATCGCGCCTCCGACTCCAGCCGGGCCCGGCGAGGCTGGGCCGGACGCTTGGGGCACGAGGGGGACGAACTACACTCAACACACCGGCTCGGCGAGGAGGAATGTCATGGCGGAGATCGAGAATATCCGAGACTGGCAAGGCAAGGACGTCTTGGGTTCCGACGGGAAGAAGATCGGAAGCATTGAGGACGTCTACTTCGACATCGAGACCGACGAGCCCCGGTTCCTCTGCGCGAAGGCGGGGTGGCTTGGCCGCCACGTCGTCCTGGTCCCCGCCACAGGGGTCTCGGCTTCTCCGGACCATCTCACGGTCTCCGTGACCAGGGCCGTCGCCGACAAGGCCCCGACCATGGACCCGGGCGGGGAGCTTTCCGCCGAGGTCGAGGAGAGGCTGTTTGGATACTACGGGCTCGACTACCGGGCGGCCCAAACGCCGGGCGGGCGGCGGCTCGTCCGCCGATAGCGGTCCCGGCTCCAGCTACCCGGCTCGTGCAGGATCGTTTCGCTCTGTTCGAATCCCTCCACGAGCGCTCGATTCGATGTGTCGACCTCTTGACCGCGACTTCGGGCACCGATGGGAAGTGCCGGTCTCGGCCTCTTCTTCTTCTCTTCCCCGGCGATGACGGGTCCATTGCAGGACAAGACGGCGAGAAGCTACCCGTGCTCGTCAGACGCGGCCTGGCCAGGCTGGACATCGATTGCCTTCGGACGGGTCTCCTTGGCGCCCGATTGGATCTCGATTCGACGGGGTTTGGCCGTCTCGGCAACCGGGACAGCGAGGGTGAGGACGCCGTCGTCGAAACTCGCCGCGATCTTCTCGACGTCGAGGTGCTGGCCCAGGAACATCTGGCGCGAGAAGACGCCCTCGGGTCGTTCCCGCACGATCACATCGTCTCCCTCCCGCTCTTCGAAGTACCGCTCCGCTCGCACGGTCAGGGCGTTCTGCTCCACCTGAATCTCGATGGAGGATGAATCCGCTCCGGGAAGGTCGAAGTGGACGAAGACCGTATCGCCTCGCCGGTACGCGTCCATGGGGATGGACGTCGACTGCGATCGCAGCGCCCCTGTTAGTTGCTGGGCCAGCCGGTCGATATCACGAAACGGGTCGAAGCGCATGACCATTCTTGACCACCTCCTCTCCGCCTGGTCCTCATTATCGTTTGTCTCCTGGATGGATGCCCATCGACGGGTCGCGTCGACCTCTGTCTCGCTTCACCTCGCCGATACGGGAGCTAGATGGCTCCAGCGGGTGGCCACCCTGCGGATTCGCCGGTGCCTATGGGGCAACGGTGGGGCCAGGGGCGCCCCTCGCCGCTCCGCCCGGAAGAACCGGCGCTTCCCCACCTCGACCAGCGCCAGGT
>JBKPBM010000255.1:0-5409 GCA_046744325.1 Actinomycetota bacterium
TTCCGGGCCAGCAGGGTGAGGTGCCGGTACTTCTCCTCGCTCTCCCCGGGCACGCGGTCGAACCGGCTCCCGGGTGCCACGTAGGCCTCCACGCCCAGGATCGGCATGACCCCCCGCTTCCGGGCCGCCTCGTAGAAGTCCAGCGCGCCGAACATCACGCCGTGATCGGTGAGCGCCAGCGCCGGCATCCCGAAGCGCTGTGCCTTGCCCAGCATCTCCTCGATGCGGGCGGCGCCGTCGAGCAGGGAGAACTCGCTGTGGCTGTGCAGGTGAACGAAGCTGTCGTTCGACATCCGCTCTCACGCTACGACGCCGAGGCCGCCACCGGAGCGGGGACGGAGGGAGGCCGTCCCCGCCGCCCCTGTGGAGAACCTGGGGATAACTTACACTCTTGTAATTCGGGTCGGCCACAGCCTACACTGGCCACGATTCGAAAGGCAAGAGACGGCGCCATGCGGCTCTCATATTCGAGCATCAACACGTACGAGACGTGCCCGGCGAAGTACCGCTTCCAGTACGAGGAGCGCCTCCCCACCGGCACCTCTCCCGCCCTCTCGTTCGGCGACTCCCTGCACCGGTCGCTGCACCGGTTCCACGACCGGCCGGTCCCGGTGGCCCCCTCGCTCGAGGAGCTGCACGAGATCCTGGAGGGCGAGTGGGTGAGCGACGGGTACCGGGATCCCTCCGAGGAGTCCGTCTATCTCGACCACGCCCGCCAGGTCCTGGCCCAGTACCACCGCGAGAACGCACCCGCCTTCCGCATCCCCGCGGCGCTCGAGTTCCGGTTCACCGTCGAGATCGAGGGGGTGGCCATCAATGGGGTCATCGACCGGATGGACCGGATACCCGGCGGGGGTTACGAGATCATCGACTACAAGACGAACCGCCGCCTGCCCCCCAGGTGGAAGGTCGATCGGGACCTCCAGCTCTCCATCTACTACCTGGCCGCCCGGGAGATCTGGGGCGTGGAGGTCGAACGGCTCACCCTGTACTTCCTGCTTCCGGGCGAGCGGATGTCGACGGTACGGACGCCCGCCGACGCCGACGAGCTTCGCCGTCGGATCGCCGTGGTCGCCGAGCGCATAGACGCGGGAAAGTTCGAGCCTCGCCAGAACCCCCTGTGCGACTGGTGCGAGTTCCAGCGCCGGTGCCCCCTGTTCCGCCACAAGTACGAGAGGGAGGAGGGCGACCCCGCGCCGAGGATGAGCGAGATCGTCGACGAGTGGATCACGCTCAAGCGGGAGGACTGGGAGCGGTACCGGCGCCTGGAGGACCTCAAGTCGCTGATCAACGCGTTCTGCGAGGAGCACGGCTACCGGCGGCTGTTCGGCACCGACGGCACCGCCATCGACCGCCGGCCCCAGCACGTGACCGCGCCGGACGAGGCCCGGGTCCGGGCCATCCTCGAGCCCCTCGGCCTGTGGGAACAGGTGATCAGCGTGGACCCCCGGAAGCTCTCGGACCTCATCGAGAGCCGCCGGCTCTCCCCGGACGTCGAGGACGCCCTCCTGGCCTCCCGGGAGGAGGTCCGCACCCAGCACGCGCTCTACCTCAAGGACCCGGTTCGCTCGCGCCGGTAGCCCGTCGAAGGGCCTCCCGCAGGTCCTCGGGCAGCGGGTCCTCCACCTCCACGCGCTCCCCGGTGACGGGATGGTCGAACGCCAGCCGCCACGAGTGGAGGAAGGGCCGGGTCAGGCCGAGCGCCGTCGCGTCCTGGCCGGCGCCCCCGTAGGCCCGGTCTCCCAGGATCGGGTGCCCGACGGCGGACAGATGCACGCGGATCTGGTGGGTCCGGCCGGTTCGCGGTCGGACCTCGACCAGGGCCCCTCCGCCGAATCGGTCTCTGACCTGCACGTTCGTGGCGGCGGGCTTGCCGGTCGCCGTCCTGACCAGGACCCGGGCGTGGTGGCGGCCCAGGGGGGCGTCCACGGCGAACCGGTCGTGGGTTGGGCTTCCGCGGACCAGGGCGAGGTAGGTCCGCTCCACCTCGTGACGCCGGAACTGAGCCGCCAGCAGCCCGTGGGCGCGGTCGTCCTTGGCCACCACCATCGCCCCGGACGTCCCGGCGTCCAGCCGGTGCACGATGCCCGGGCGGTCCTCCCCGCCCAGGTGGGACAGGGGGGTGCCGCGGGCGAGCAACCGGTTGACCAGCGTTCCCGATCGGCTCGACGCCGTGGGGTGCGTCACCAGACCGGCCGGCTTGGACACCACCATGAGCCAGTCGTCCTCGTAGCGCACGGTGAGGGGTGTGGGGTCCGCCTCCAGCTGCCCCTTCCCCACGATCCGGCCGGCCACCGTCTCGCCTCCCTGCAGCCGGAAGGACTTCGGGCGAGCGCGGCCGTCCACCGTGACCAGGCCTCCCACGATGGCGCGCTGGGCCTCGGCTCGGGGAACCCCGGCGTGGGCGGCGACCACCGTGTCCAGCCGGCCCGGCCCCCCCGCGAGGAAGCGGAACGCTCCCACCCCGGGATCAGGCCCGGCGCCGGAGCCCGGCGAGGATGAGCACCCCCGCGCCGATGACGATCGACGCGTCCGCCAGGTTGAACACGGGCCAGACGTGGAAGTCGATGAAGTCGATCACCCTGCCCGAGACACCCGGACCGTGCAGGAGCCGATCGGTGAGGTTCCCCGTCGCCCCGCCCAGGACCAGCCCGAGGCCGACCGCGGACGGCACCGTGTTCACCCGGAACGCGAGCACCACGATCGCCGCTGCGATGGCCACGGAGGCCCCGAAGAACAGCCAGGGCTGACCGGTCCCCAGGCTGAAGGCCCCCCCGGAGTTGAGCGTGTAGTTGAGCTGGAGCACCCCCGGGATGACCTGGACCGGATCGCGACCGGCCAGGGAGTGTCGGGCCATGAGCTTGGTCACCCGGTCGAGCCCGTAGGCGGCCGCGGCCACCGCGAACAGCAGCAGTGTCAACCGGCGAGCGGTGGACCGGGTCGCCGGGCGTTCCATCGGTTCCTCAGCGGACGCGCTCTTCGGCCTGCTTGTCCTTGATGCAGAGGTTCGCGTAGGGCAGCGCCTTCAGGCGAAGCTTCTCGATGGGCTTGCCGCACCGGTCGCACAGGCCGTAGCTGCCCTCGTCGATCTTCGCCAGGGCCTTGTCGATCCGTTCCATGAGGTCACGGAGGTTGTTGACCAGGGAGAGGTCCCGCTCCCGCTCGAACGTCGCCGTGCCCGCGTCGGCGTATTCCTCGTCGAAGCCCATCTCACCGGAGAGTTCGGACTGGTTGGTCGAAAAGGTGGAGGCCTCAAGCTCGCTCAGTTGGCCCTGCAGGTCGCCGCGCTCGGCCCGCAGCCGATCGCGCAGCTCGTCGACCTCTTTCTTGGTCAGGGGAGATTTCGATGATCTCGTAGCCATGGCTCGAATCCGCCGGACGGTAACAGGAAGTCGGGGCGCTCACAAGCAGGATACGGGATGGTAGGGGAAATGAGGGCCCTCGATACAATCCTCGACGTGGGCGACGTCTTCTCACGACTGCCGGCGAAGCCGGATCACCCCGCCCTGGAGCTCGAGGTCCTGGACCTCTGGGAACGCGAGCGCACGTTCGAGCGCCTTCGGGAGCAGAACCGCGACGGCCCGACCTGGAGCTTTATCGACGGCCCGGTCACCGCCAACAAGCTGCTGGCCGTCCACACCGCATGGGGACGGACCCTCAAGGACGTGTTCCAGCGGTACCGGGCGATGCGGGGATTCCACCAGCGCTATCAGAACGGGTTCGACTGCCAGGGCCTGTGGATCGAGGTGGGGGTGGAGCGCGAGCTCGGCCTGAACTCCAAGCGGGAGATCGAGTCCTACGGCCTGGCCGAGTTCGCCCGGAGGTGCCGGGAGAAGGTGGTCTGGTCCGCCGCCGAGCTCACCCGGGGAGAGATCCGGCTGGGGCAGTGGATGGACTGGGGCAACGACTACTTCACGTTCTCCGACACCAACATCGAGTACATCTGGCGGTTCCTCAAGCTGATCCAGGAGCGAGGGTGGCTGTTCACGGGCCACCGATCCACCGAGTGGTGCCCTCGGTGCGGCACCTCGATGTCCCAGCACGAGCTCTCCCAGGGCGACGTGTACCGGGACAAGACCGACCCGTCCATCTTCGTCCGGTTCCCCCTCCGCGAGCGTCCCGGCGAGTTCTTGGTGATCTGGACCACCACGCCGTGGACACTTCCGGCGAACGTCGCCGCCGCGGTCCGTCCCGATGCCGAGTACATCCTTCGCGAGGACGGGGCGTGGGTGGCCCGGTCGCGGCATCCGGCGGGACACGCGGTGAGGTCGTCGCTCGGGTCCGAGCTGGTCGGGCTGACCTACCACGCTCCGTACGACCACCTGCCCGCCGCCGAGGGGATCGAGCATCGGGTCATCCCGTGGGACGAGGTGTCGCTGGAGGAGGGCACCGGCATCGTCCACATCGCGCCGGGCGCCGGGACGGAGGACTTCGAGCTCTCCCGCGTGCATGGCCTGCCCGTGCTGGTGCCGGTGGACGAGGGAGGGCGGTTCTACGACGACTACGGGTGGCTGCACGGGCTGGGCACGGTCGAGTCGGCCGAGCAGATCGTGGCGGATCTCTCCGAGCGGGGCTGCCTGGAGGCCGCCGAGGAGATCGTCCACCGCTACCCCCACTGCTGGCGGTGCCAGACCCCGCTGATCTTCCGGGTCACCGACGACTGGTTCATCGCCGTGGACGAGATCCGACCCCGGCTGCTGGAGGCCAACGCCACCGTGTCCTGGACCCCCGCCTACATGGGCAAGCGGATGGACGACTGGCTCCGGAACATGGGCGATTGGAACATCTCCCGCCGGCGGTACTACGGGCTGCCCCTCCCCTTCTATCCTTGTTCGTGCGGGCACCTCACCGTGATCGGGTCGCGGGCGGAGCTGGAGGAACGGGCCACCGCCGGGCTGGACCAGCTCGAGGAGCTCCACCGGCCGTGGATCGACGGGGTGAGCATCCGGTGCGAGGCGTGCGGCGAGGAGGTCCACCGGATCCCCGAGGTCGGCGACGTCTGGCTGGACGCGGGGATCGTGCCCTTCTCCACGCTCGGGTGGCAGAACCCCACGTTGGTCGAGGCCGGATACGCCACCGGCGCGTCGAAGGGCCTGTCGAACGCCGACCTTCCGGACCACGCCTACTGGGAGACCTGGTTCCCCGCGGACTGGGTGACCGAGATGCGCGAGCAGATCCGGCTCTGGTTCTACTCCCAGCTGTTCATGTCGGTCGTCCTCACCGGCCGGGCACCGTTTCGCGAGGTCCTCGGCTACGAGAAGATGCTGGACGAGCGCGGCCGGGAGATGCACGGCTCATGGGGCAACCTGATCGAGGCGGACGACGCGTTCGCCCGAATGGGCGCCGACGTCATGCGCTGGCAGTTCTGCTCCCAGCCCCCCGACCAGGACCTGCTGTTCGGGTACGGCC
>JBKPBM010000293.1:0-4586 GCA_046744325.1 Actinomycetota bacterium
TGAAGTCCCACGTGGGGCACATCCTGACCAAGCTTCGCCTCCGAGACCGCACACAGGCCGCCGTCATGGCCTACGAGACCGGCCTGGTCGTGCCGGGCGGGGACTGAGTGACTCCGCCTGCGCGGCGGGATGATCGAGCCCAAGTTCATCCTCTGAGTCGAGGCCGACTCGCCTTCAGGAGGAGGCTCAGTGGCACAGGCTCCCCATAACGTCTGCGAGAGCAACGTTGAAAGGAGGGGCGATGGGCACAAAGGGAACGTGTCGGAAAGCGGCGCCGGCCAAGATTAGCGCGTTGATGCTGGCGCTGGTGCTGGGGACGATGGGGCTCGGGTGGGCGGGGGCCTCGCCGCGGGCCACTGGCCCACACCACCTCTGGGCAGTTGGGCCATACGACCGGACAATGGAGACTGACGGGCCATGGCAGCTCCATCACGCGCGTGGACCCTTGGCCGGGGGAGAAGGGTCAATCCCTTCGAAGATCGAGTGCGCGACGCTCCCTTCGGAGGAGGACAACGTGCTGCTGGAATGTCCGAGCGACAACAAGGTCCCCACTGTCGAGCCGGTGATCACAGCGGATCCGGCGAACCCGCTGCACATGGTCGTGGGCGCGATCGATTTCGGCTTCAGCATGGAGTTCTACACAACGTTCGACGGTGGGAAGACCTGGCTCAACGGCGACTTGTCGCAGTCGAGCAAAGCACGGGCCTTCGCGGCCGACCCGGGACTCACCTTCGATCTCAAGCACCAAACGATCATCTTCGCCGCGCATGACTTCGACGTCTCGACGGGCAACCTCTGCGACGGGAACCAAATCGCCGCCGTGTCGGCCGACGCCGGGCGTCATTGGGAATCCCCGGTCGTGGTAGACGCCGGCAGCGGATGCGTCGGGGTCGGGGAAGCCACGTGGTACGAATTCGCCCATTTTATGGTTATGGACAACAACCCGGCGTCACGCCACTACGGGCGCACCTACCTGGTGACCAGCCGTAATCACTGCGCCGATGCTGAATGCGATGTCACTATCGGTCACTTTCAGAGTGAGATCATCGAGAACCACAGCGACGATGGCGGCCACACGTGGTCGCCCCCGCAGGTGATCTCGGGCTCGAATGCCACGTACTGCACGTACTTCGGCCCGTCGTGCAACATCAGCGGTCTCCCGACCCCCGCCCTGGGGCCCGATGGGTCGATCCACGTGGGCTTCGCGAACCTCCAACATGAGGCCGCGTGGGAGCCAGGTGAAATCTTCGAGTCCCAACTGATGGAAACGAGCTCGACGGACGGAGGGGCCACGTGGTCGGTGCCCGTTCACGTCAGCAACCTGGAGGACGGGTCCCTCGACTATCCCAATCTGGACATCAACGGGGGCTTCGGTACCCTGACCGGTCTGGCAGTTCCAGCCTTGCCGACGATCGCGAATCTCGCGGCCAGTCCCGTCGACGGAGCCCTGTACTTCGTCTTCTCCGACAATCGCGACGGGGTTCATGACGTGCCCAACCCTGTCACGAACACCGATGTCTTCGTGATGACCTCGTCCGACGGAGGGGCCACGTGGACCGGTCCCGACCCGGTCTCGACGGCGACCAGCGATCAGGTTCGTCCGTGGGCAGAGGTCGATCCCGTCACAGGCGAACTGGGTGTCGTGTTCTACGACCGCAGCTATGGTTCCGACGATCGCGTGTTCGACGTCACCCTTGCCACCGGTCTGCCTGGATCGTTCGAGACCACGAGGGTCACCACCCAGTCCATGCCCCTTACCCACAACCTCTGGTTCCCGTTCGACGTCCCCGGGTGCCACCAGGAGTGCGCTTCGTTCATCGGCGACTACAACGGCTTCGTCTATGGCGCGGACGGAAGGGCCGACATCGTGTGGACGGACACGAGGCGATTCGTCAAGGTGCGCGGTGTCGGCGAGGGCTACAACGAGAACACCTTCTTCGCCCGCGAAGATGGGGTGCACGATGATTCCAGCTGACCAGCCCCAGAATCGCCCACTCCGATCGAGAGTCGAGGGCCCGGGATCGCTTGCCTTGCTGCGTTTGCAATCCGTTTGCAGTCTCGCCCCAATCGGGGCGACCTCGTGCGCTCGCAAAATGAAGCCGCAGGTCTCTGACCTGCGGCTTCGGTTCGTCGCGGGGACGGGATTTGAACCCGTGACCTCTGGGTTATGAGCCCAGCGAGCTACCTGACTGCTCCACCCCGCAGCCTGATGCTAGCAGCGACCCCTTCGCTTCGGCAAGCTGAGCGAGACGGCGCGGAAGCTCACGGCGAGGGGCTCGCGCTCGGGGTGGGCGTCGGTGACGGCGAGGCTTGCGTTGCGAGAGCGTTCGCCTGCTGGACGAGGGCCTGCGCCAGCTGGATCTCCTTCTGGTAGGTGGCCAGATCGCCGGCGCGGAGCGCGGCGTCTGCAGCCTGGAAGTGCGCCAGCGCCTGCTGCAGCAAAGACCCGATCTGCCCGCCGCCGGTAGGCGGTCCTCCACCCCCGCCGCCGGAAGGCGGTGGCACGACCTGGCCGAAGGACGCGGCCATCGCCTCCGGCAGCGAGTTGGCGATGGTCACGTTCCCGCCGTGCACCACGATCACCCGTTTCAGCTCCGGGATGGGCGGCTGTCCGGCGGAGACCACGAACACCGGCTGGACGTACAGGAACGAGTCCTCGATCGGCACCACCAGGAGGTCCCCGAACAGGACATCGGATCCCTTCTGGCTGAGCAGCGTGAGCTGCTGGGAGACCGTGGGGTCCTGGTTGATGAGGCTCCGGACCTGCGCCGGTCCGTCGATGACCTCCCCACTGGGGAACTGGAACACCGTGAGCTTCCCGTAGTGGCCCGGGTCAGACCCGGCCGCCATGTATGCCACCATGTTCCCTCGCCTTGGCGGCGTGAGCGGCTCGAACAGCACGAAGTGCTCCTCGGTGTCCCCCGCCAGCTTGGTCACCACGTAGTAGGGGCGCAGGCTGCCTGAGGCGCTGCCCGTGGTCCGCTCCGGCAGCGCAGCCGGCACGGCCCATGGTCGCTGGTTGGAGAAGAACGTCGGCACATCCGTCTGGTGGTATCGGGCGAGTTGGAACGCCTGGGTCTGGAGCAGGTCCTCGGGGTATCGGAAGTGAGCGACCAGCTCGGGCGGCGCCTTATCGGCCGGGGTGAACAGGTGCGGAAAGGCTCGCTGCCACACCTGGATGAGCGGGTCGGTGGGATCCACCAGGTAGAACGTCACCGTCCCGTCGTACGCGTCGATGACCACCTTGACCGAGTTCCGGATGTAGTTGACCCGACCCGACAGGTCGCCGTTCGTCGCCTCGGACAGACCGACGCGCTGCGAGTACGGGTAGAGGTCCGTCGTGGTGTAGGCGTCCCAGATGTAGACCAGCCGCCCGCCGACGATCGCGGCGTACGGGTCCTGGTCGTACTTCAGGAAGGGCGCGGCCTTGAACACCCGGGAGGCGATGTCCCGGTTGATCAGGATCTTGCTGTCTTTGTTGATCAGGCCCGAGATGAGGAGGTTGAAGTCACGGTACCGGTAGGCGAACACCAGGCGCCGGAAGAAGCCTCCGATGGCGATGCCCCCCTTGCCCTGATACGCGGTGTTGACCTGCCGGGTGCTCTGGCTGCTGGGGAAGTTCAGCTCCGGCTGCTTGGTGTCCACCACCACGTATGGGACGTCGTGCAGCTCGCCGTAGTAGATCTGTGAGCCCTTGTCCGCGGGCGGCGTGGCGGCCAGTCGGATCCCGTTGCCGACGGGGGGGATGTCCTGCAGCAGGTACACCGGGCCGCCGGACTCGTTGGCCGTGTTCACCGGGCTGGCCACGGCGCCGTACCCGTGCGTGTAGATCAGATGCGACTGCTGCCACCCCGCTCCCTGGATGCCGTTCTGGCTGACCTCCCGAGCGGAGAGCATGACCACGCGTTCGGCGCCGCCGACGTTGTACCGGTCGACGTCGACGTCGGAGAACTCGTAGTACGGCTGGATCCGCTGGAGGGCCTGGTAGGTCTGGCCGAGCGCCGTCGGGCTCCACAGGCGGATGTTCTTCACCGTGGCGTCGTTGGCATCGATCTGCGCCGCCGTGATATCCGCGGCAGGAGACGTCGATTGGGGCTGGAGGTTGATCCCGAAGGCGAACCGCGTCGCCTGGATGTTTCGCTCGATGAACGGCGACTCCTTCTGCAGCTCCTGCGGGCCGACGCTGAACCGCTGCACGGCCGCGGGAACGGCAGCACCGGCGACGATCGAGGTCAGGGCCAGCAGCCCGATGCCCAGGATGGGCAGGGCCCAGATCCGGTAGCGGATGTTGACCAGGAACAGGATCGCGCAGGCGATGGCGATGAACACCAGGAGCTGCAGCGCCGGCTTCTGGGCGTGCACGTCCGTGTAGGACGCGCCGGTCACCACCCCACGCGGGGAGACCAGCAGGTCGAACTTGCCCAGGTAGTACCCCCAGGCCTTGGCCAGCACGATCAGCCCGAGCAGGACCGAGAGGTGCCCGCGAACCTGGGGCGTGACCTTCTCACCGGGGGTCTGCAGCCGGATCCCGCCGGTCAGGTAGTGGGCGATCGCCGACAGCACGGTGACCGCGACCAGCACGGAGA
>JBKPBM010000263.1:0-5741 GCA_046744325.1 Actinomycetota bacterium
CCCGCGGGGCTTCCATGGGGGGGCCCCGCGCCCGCCCGGGGCCCGGTGGGGCCCCCACCCCCCGGGGGTGGGCCCCCCCGCGCCGGGCGAGGGGGCCCCACCCCCGCGCCCCCCGAGCGCTTCCTTCCGACACGGCGGCCAAGCCTATAGGCTTGCCTGACCATGCGACGCGAAGGCCCTGACCAGTCCGCCGGACGAGAGGGCAGGGAGGGCTCGCCGGAGCCGACGGGTCAGGTCCAGGAACCGACCGGCCGGGCCCAGGACCAGCCCACCGACCAGGTGCACCTGCGCGAGCTCCAGCGGGCCCGTCAGGCCCGCGTGGCCAAGGTCCTGGTGGCCCTGTTCCTGCTGGTGGTCCTGATCATCTTCGTCATCGCCAACTCCGATCCGGTCCCCGTGCACTTCGTCTTCCTCACCCGGCATCCCCGTCTGATCTGGGTGATGATCGCGTGCTCGGTCCTGGGCGGTGTGGTCGGATACCTGATCGGGAGACCCGGCAGCCAGGTCCGGCTGCGCCGGCGTCCGCCGGACGAGCGTCAGAAGGACCGGCGCTAGCCGCTCGAACGGCGCCGCGCCCGGCGGCGTCGCCAGGACTCCTCGGCCTGGTGCTTCTGCGCCTGCACTCCTCGTCTGATCAGCGCGGTGGCTCCCAACGACCTGATGGCGCCGGCCGCCAGGCGCCCGAGCGGACCCCCGATGAACCGGTACTCGACGCGATGGCGCAGCCGTGACCGGTCGTGGTCCAGGGGCTCGACCCAGGTCTCCACCGTGCCCTCCACGATCCCGTTCAGGTGGACCCTGGAATACTCGGGGGGGCGGAGCTCCAGGACCTTCGACGTGCTGTGGGCCCGAACTCCCATGAACCGGACCTCGGTGGTGTACATGGTGCCTCGGTGCAGGCCGTCCGGCGGGACCCCGCTGACGCCCGAGATGTGGCGGTCCCAGCTCGACAGATTGCGCGGGTCGGACACCACCTCCCAGACGGCGTCGGGCGGAGCGTCCACCTCGACGGAGAGCTGGACCACCGTCACCTGATGTGGCCTCGGGTGCGATGCGGCACGGTCATCCCCGCCTCCCCCGCCTCGAGCCTTCGGCCACCGTCCCGGTCCTCCATCCTTCCCACCATACGGCCCGCGTCGGACGAAGCCGAACCACGGCCTGTCCTTCTTCGCCGCCAGGGGCCGGCTCCCCACGGAAGATCTCCCCTCGACCCTGGAGCAGCATGCCCGCCATCTCGGCCGCCCGCCAGGTGGACGCCCGGTCGACGGTGAGGGCGGCCGGGGCCTGTGGGCCCGCTCGGGCCAGGGCCAGGGAGGCCGTGGGCACGAGGGCTCGATAGCCCCCCTCCCGAGCGACGCGGGTCCAGCTCGCGGGGAGCACCGTCGTGTCCCCCCCTCCGACCAGGGCCAGTGCCCCCCGGCCGCGGTTCCCCACCTCACGCCGAACCGAGGCGGGCACCCGCAGATCGAGCCCCCGCGCGGCGGGGAGGGGCTCGCCGGTTGAGAGCTGACGCAACCTGCCCGCGGGCCAGTCGCCCCACCCCTCCACCGGTCCGTGCGGTTCCAGGACGTGGCCTGCCACCGGCTCGATCCGGACGAACACCCTTCCCGGCGGCGACCAGGCGAACGGAACCCTGCGGGCATCCACGGCGTAGCCGGCGAAGAACCTGGCGTTCTTCAGGCTGAACCGGGTGGCCGCCTTGACCAGACCGGGGCCTCCCGCGGCTACGGCGGGCCAGGAGAAGGGGTCCAGCGCGTCGTACGTTCGAACCCGCCCTCGAAAGCTCACCGCGAGCCCGTCGGCCGCCACCAGGCCGGAGACCCGTGTATCCCGCCGCCATGCCCCGGCCTTTACCGAGCGCCGGGAGGTGCTCACCCACAGCCGCCCGCCCTCCAGGACGAAGACGACCGGCGTGAGGTGCGGTCCGTACGGTGTCTCCACGGCGAGGTGGGCGAAGACGCCCTGCTCGAACACCCTGCGAGCGCGGGGAGGAAGGTTCGAACTCACGGGATCATCCGCCGGTCTCCGACCGACCGACCCGTCGGGGCTCGACGATCGAACGCTGCGTTCCACCCGGCGGCAGGGCCAGCATCAGCCCCGTCCAGATGGCGTGGCAGAGCAGACCGGCCAGGACTCCCCGCGTCCACAGCGCCAACGCCCCCCAGACCGCCCCGGAGACCAGGGCCCCGGCCAGGATGGGCAGGCTGCCGCTGGCGGCGTTGGCCGCCACGTACGCCAGCCAGGTGAGGAGGGCCGCCGCCGGCCAGCCCACCGCGCTGGCCAACCGTCCCTGGAACAGACCACGCCAGAACAGCTCCTCGCCGGCCGCGGTGAGCCCCGAGGCCATCAGCAGTGCCCACGGAAGCGACAGGCCCTTGCGCTGGTCGTAGATCTCGGCCACGTGACGGTCGAACACCGGCCAGCGCCGGACGAGCAGGACGAACGCCGCCGTGGCCAGGTACAGGGCCACGGCCGCCCCCGATCCCACTGCGGCGGCCCACCCGGCGGCGACCCTGGGCGACAGCGAGACCCGGCCGGTGGCCAGCGCCGCCGCCCCGGCGGCGCCCTCCACCACCCCCATGGCCACCCACACCGACACTCGGCTCGATGCGACCAGGCGCCAGGCCGCGAAGACGCCGACGGCCCCGATCACCATCAGGGCGATGGTCATCGCTCGCCTCCATGCATCGTTGGGACGCCGAGGGCCCTCAGCGCAGGAATCCGATCTTGGCGGCGAGCTCGGCGGTGAACGCGGTGATCACGGCCAGGTAGAAGAAGCCGGTGGCGGACTGGACGGCGGCGGGTCGCCTCCCGCGCAGGGTCAGCCGGATGAACACCGCGATCAGCCCCGTGCAGGCCACCATCCCGATGGCGATCAGGGAGGCGACGCTCGAGATCGAGAGCAGGGGGTTGAGCGAGCTTCCCGAGGTCGCCGAGCCGTTGCCCCATCCCGCCACCACGGCCGCCGTCTCGAGCACCACAGCCCCGGCCAGGATCCAGGCCATCCGTTCGATCGGGGCTCGGCCGAGCTTGCGCTCCGTCAGGTACCAGTGCCCGAGGAGCAGGCCGACCAGCACCGCTCCGGTGAAGGCCGCGCCGGACAGCAGCTCGAACGACGACAACCCCACTCCCTGGTCGCCATCGCGGGCCAGCGCGATGAGCATCACCACCGCCAGCGGGACCGTGGCGATGCCGACCAGGCGCGCCACCGCCCGGGACTCCGGCCGGGAGAGCAGGCCGAGCCACAGGAGGGTGGCGGCCGCCATCGCCCAGGCCAGCCAGATCGCCGCCCGGCCGGCCCCGGTGGCCCCGGGCTCGAACGCGGACACCGCCGACGTCGCCGCCCCCACGGCCAGGGCCAGGAGGACCGCGCCGGTCAACAGGAAGAACTTCCACCGGACCTCGTGCCACATCGGCGTGAGGAACAGCATCCCCGCCCCACCGGCCGTCGTCTCGGCCAGAAGCAGGGCCATCACGCCGACCGGGCCGTTCACGGGCACGGTTCGGCCGGCCGGACAGCCTCAGGCGGGCCGGGCCGAACGGAAGGGTGGGGATTGCGTGCCGGTGGCACGAGACATAGCGTATCCACCATGGCGCTGTTCGCCCGGAGACCCGCGGCCACCGACCTCGGAACGACCATCGGGGCGGAGGCCAGCATCGGGGTCACCGTCGAGCCGTCCATGTCCGCGATCGCCATGGGCTCCGGCGACGTCCCGGTCGTGGCCACCCCGGCCCTGCTCGCCCTGGTCGAGCGAGCGGCGGTCACCGCGGTGGAGGGGCGGCTGGCTCCGGGCCTGACCACGGTTGGATCGTGGGTCGAGCTGGAGCACATGGCCCCCACACCGATCGGGTCACGGATCCGGGCGCACGCTCGGCTGCAATCGGTGGAGGGCCGGCGGCTGACCTTCTCGTTCCACGTGGCCGACCGGGCGGGCACGATCGCCCGCGGCACGCACATGCGGGTGGTGGTGGACCGAGCGAGATTCGAGGCCTCGGCCGCCCGCCGGGCTCAGCCCAGGTAGGACGCCCTCCGCATCAGGGCCGGGTCCACGATCACGTTCACGCACGCCGCGACGCCCGCGTCGAACGCGCGCTGCAGCGCCGGGCGAATCTCCCGTGGATCCGTGACACGTTCACCGTACCCGCCCAGTCCCTCGACCATCCTGTGGTAGGGGGCGTCCTGGGACAGCATGGAGGCCGGGGCAGTGCCGGGCCCGTACAGGGCCTCCTGGGCCACCCTGATCTGGCCCCAGGCCCCGTCGTTCCCGATCACGCCGACGAACGGGATCCGCTGGCGCAGGGCGCTTTCGTACTCCATGGCATTCAGGCCGAAGGAGCCATCGCCGTACACGATCAGCACCTGCTTGTCGGGCTTGGCCAGCTTGGCGGCGATGGCGAACCCCGGACCCACACCGAGGGTCCCGAAGGGCCCGGGGTCCAGCCAGTGCCCGGGCAGGCGGGCGTGGATGACCGAGGCACTCAGGCCGACGATGTCGCCCCCGTCGCCGACCACCACCGCGTCTGGGTCCAGGAAGTCCCGGATCTCCCGAGCGAAGCGCAGGGGAT
Organism: Actinomycetota bacterium; assembly: GCA_046744325.1. GTDB lineage: Bacteria > Actinomycetota > UBA4738 > UBA4738 > UBA4738 > JBKPBM01. Next base: position 4,567 of record JBKPBM010000263.1, read on the forward strand.
GGACCGGGATGGCGTCCGATCCCATGCCGGCACGGGCCTCGTCCCGCAGACGCCCCTCCTCCTGCCGGACCTCCTCGGTCCAGGCCGGTTCTCGCGCGGCGCCGGCACCGGCTTCGATGAGCTGCTCGATGACCCGGCCTGGATCGCCGACGATGCCGACGTCCACCGTCCGGTTGCGCCCGACGTGCACGCCGTCGACGTCCACCTGCACCACCGTCACCTCCGGGGCAAATCCCTTCTGCCCGAACCCGAGCCGGAAGTCCCAATCGACGCCCAGCGCGAGGATCACGTCCGCCTTGGCCAGGGCGAAGCGGCGCGCCGCCGAGAAGAAGGACGGGTGATCCGGGGGGAGGCAGCCCCGGCCGAGGGAGTTCAGGAACACGGGGACCTTGAGCGCGTGGGCCAGCTCGGTGAGGGCATCGTGGGCGTTCGACCAGCGAACGCCGGCCCCGGCGAGGACGATCGGCCGCTCCGCCCGGCCCAGGATTCCGACCGCCGCCTTCACCAGGTCGGGATCGCCGGAGGCGCGGGCCGAGGTGCGCGATCCGCGTCGGGCCGTGACATCGGCGGGCACCGCGTTGAACTGGACGTCCAGGGGGACGTCCAGGAACGCCGGCCCCATACGTCCGGATGTGGCGTGCCGGAAGGCCGTGGCCACGAATTCGGCGGCCCGGCGGACGTCGTAGCAGGTCGCCGCCCACTTGGTGATGGAGGACACCAGGCTGACCTGATCCATCTCCTGGAGCGAGCCCATGCCGAACTCCGCGATGGGGTTCTTCCCGGACAGGACCAGCAACGGCGAGTTCGCGTACATGGCGTTGGCGATGCCGGTGACGGCGTCGGTCACTCCCGGCCCGGCCGTGACGGCTGCCACCCCGGGCTCCAGCGTGACCCGCGCCCAGCCGTCGGCGGCGTGGGCGGCCGATTGTTCGTGACGGAAGTCGACGATGCGGATGTCGCGAGCGACGCATCCGTCGTAGATCGGGGCGATGTGGCCGCCGGAGAGGGTGAACAGGTTGGACACGCCCTCCTGGGCGAGGGCTTCTGCGATCAAGTCCCCGCCGTGCCTGGGTTTGTCCATCGTCCGATACCCTATCCAGTCCCATGCCACTGTTCCGACGTCGGTCGAACGACCCCTCCCCAGGGACCTCCGCATCCGGTGCCCCCACCGCGAG
>JBKPBM010000357.1:0-4033 GCA_046744325.1 Actinomycetota bacterium
GTTCCGGGCCACCGGTGGGCTGGCCGACTTCGTCAAGCACCTGTCGGTGGGCAAGGACGCCCTGCACAACAAGATCATCCATTTCGACTCCTCGCGGGGGGCCAGTGAGGTCGAAGTGGCCATGCAATGGAACGCCGGCTACGCGGAATCGCTCCACACATTTGCCAATACTATTAACACTCACGAAGGCGGCACCCACGAGGAGGGGTTCAAGAAGGCCCTGTCCAACGTGATCAACCGGTACGCCCGGGCGAAGGGGTTGCTCAAGGAGAAGGAAGAGAACCTCATGGGCGAGGACATCCGGGAGGGCCTGACGGCGATCGTGGCGGTCAAGCTCGCCGAGCCCCAGTTCGAGGGGCAGACCAAGACCAAGCTCGGCAATACCGAGATGCGATCCTTCACCGAGACCTCGGTCAACGCGCACCTCATGACCTGGCTCGAGGAGCACCCCACCGAGGCCCGGCGGATCGTAGGCAAGTGCATGCAGGCGGCCAAGGCGCGCCAGGCCGCCCGCCAGGCGAGGGACCTCACCCGGCGCAAGGGCCTGCTGGAGTCTTCCGCGCTGCCGGGCAAGCTGGCCGACTGCCAGCTCACCGACCCGGAGGCGTGCGAGATCTTCATCGTCGAGGGCCAGTCGGCGGGGGGGAGCGCGAAGGAGGCCCGCGACCGGGCCTTCCAGGCGATCCTTCCGATCCGGGGCAAGATCTTGAACGTCGAGAAGGCCCGCCTGCACAAGATCCTCGAGAACGTCGAGATCCAGTCGCTGATCAGCGCCATCGGCACCGGGATCGGGGACGAGTTCGACGGGACGAAGGCCCGCTACGGCAAGATCGCCATCCTGGCCGATGCCGACGTGGACGGCGCCCACATCCGGACGCTGCTGCTCACGTTCTTCTTCCGGCACATGAAGGACCTGATCGAGGCCGGCAAGGTCTACGTGGCCCAGCCACCGCTGTACCGGGTGAAGTCCGAGGGGAAGTACGTCTACCTGAAGGACGACCGCGAGCTCGAGGACCTTCGGCAGAAGAACGGCAAGGGCGAGCTGAAGCCGGAGCGGTTCAAGGGGCTGGGGGAGATGAACCCGGAGCAGCTCTGGGAGACCACCATGGACCCCGCCTCCCGCGTGCTCAAGCAGGTCACGCTGGAGGACGCCGTCGCCGCCGACCAGATGTTCTCGATCCTCATGGGCGAGGATGTCGAGGCTCGCCGCGATTTCATCCAGGAGAACGCGAAGTATGCCTTCATCGACGCCTAGCTAGATGGCCGTCGCCGAACGCATCGAACCGGTCGTCATCGAGGAGGAGATCCAGAGCTCCTTCCTCGACTACGCGATGTCCGTCATCGTCTCGCGGGCCCTGCCCGACGTCCGCGACGGCCTGAAGCCCGTCCATCGCCGGATCCTGTTCTCGATGTTCGAGGGCGGGCTCCGGCCCGACCGACCTCGGCGCAAGTCGGCTGCGGCCGTGGGCGACGTCATGAAGAAGTACCACCCCCACGGGGACGTCCCCATCTACGACGCCCTGGTCCGGATGGCCCAGGACTTCTCCCTGCGCTACCCGCTGATCGACCCGCAGGGGAACTTCGGATCCATCGATGGCGATCCCCCTGCGGCACAGCGCTATACGGAGGCACGGCTGGCCCCACTGGCCATGGAGCTGCTCCGGGACATCGACAAGGAGACGGTCGAGTTCGTGCCCAATTTCGACGGGTACGAGCAGGAGCCCGTGGTGCTCCCGGCCCGGTTCCCGAACCTGCTGGTCAACGGGTCGCAGGGGATCGCCGTGGGGATGGCCACCAACGTGCCGCCCCACAACCTCGGCGAGGTCATCGACGGGGTGGTGACGCTGGTCGAGAACCCGGAGGCGACGATCCGGGACCTCATGCGGAAGATCAAGGGCCCCGACTTCCCAACGGCGGGCCTGATCGTCGGCCGCGACGGCATCCGCGAGGCGTACCAGACGGGCCGGGGGTCCATCAAGATGCGGGCCCGTGTGAGTGTGGAGGAGAGTCGCCAGAGTCGCCAGCGCCTAGTGGTCACCGAGCTGCCCTACATGGTGAACAAGGCCCGCCTGGCCGAGAAGATCGCCCAGCTCGTGAACACCCGCAAGCTCTCCGACATCGCCGACCTGAAGGACGAGTCGAGCGGGCGGGGCGGCATGCGTCTGGTGATCGAGCTGAAGCGGGGGGCCAACGCCCAGGTCGTGCTGAACCAGCTCTACAAGCACACGCAGCTCCAGGACACGTTCGGGGTGAACATGCTGGCGCTGGTCGACGGCGTCCCCCGGACGCTGGACCTCAAGCGGGCCATCCGACACTACGTCGACCACCAGGTCGATGTGGTCACCCGCCGCACGCGGTTCGACCTGCGCCAGGCCGAGGAGCGCGACCACCTGGTCCAGGGCCTGCTGATCGCCCTGGCCAACATCGACGAGGTCATCAAGATCATCCGTGGGGCCAGGGACAGCGAGGACGCCCGGACCAAGCTGATGACCCGGTTCGAGCTCTCGGAGGTCCAGGCGAACTACATCCTGGACATGCCGCTGCGCCGGCTGACCCGCCTGGGCCGCCAGCAGCTGGAGGACGAACACAAGGAGCTGCTGGCCACCATCGAGCGGTTGAAGGCGTTGCTGGCCAGCCCGGCTGCCCTTCTCGGTGTGGTCAAGGACGAGCTGCTCGAGCTGCGCAAGAAGTACGGCGACGCACGGCGCACGGAGATCCGGGCCGACGAGGGCGACCCCGAGATCGAGGACCTCATCCAGGAGCAGGACGTCGTGATCACCATCAGCCGGGGTGGGTACGTCAAGCGCCAGCCGATCGACTCGTTTCGTCGGCAGGGGCGTGGCGGCCGGGGGGTCATCGGGGCCAACCTGAAGGCCGATGACCTCATCTCGCAGGTGTTCACCACCACCACGCACCACTGGTTGCTGGTGTTCACCAACAAGGGGAAGGTCTACCGGGCCAAGGTGCACGAGGTCCCCGAGAACACCCGCACCGGCCGGGGCACCTACGTGGCCAACCTGCCGGGCATGGGGTTCGGACCGGAGGAGCGGATCGCGTCGGTGATCGACCTCAAGGAGTACGAGCAGGGCAAGTTCCTCGTCTTCGCCACGAGGAAGGGGCTGATCAAGAAGACGCCGCTTCCGGAGTACGAGTCGGCCCGAACAACCGGCCTGGCCGCGATCAACCTGAGGGAGGGCGACGAGCTCATCGGGACCCTGCTCTCGGACGGCCGGGACGACATCATCCTGGTGTCGAAGCTGGGCCAGGCCATCCGGTTCGGCGAGGCCGGTGCGCGTCCCATGGGCCGGGCCGCCGCCGGCGTCATCGGGATGAAGCTCCGCGACGACGACGAGGTGATCGCGCTGGTCTCGCCAAGCCAGGGCGACGGGCTGCTCACCGTGACGAACAACGGCTTCGGCAAGCGCACCCCGTTCGACGAGTACCCCAAGAAGGGCCGGGGCGGGCTCGGGGTGAAGACGGCCATGCTGACCTCGAGGGTGGGGGTGCTGGCCGGCGCCTTCCCCATCCGGAAGGACCAGGACATCCTGATCATCGCCAACGACGGGGTGGTGATCCGTGTCCCCGCGGTTCAGGTGCGGAAGGCCGGTCGGTCCACGCAGGGCGTGCGGGTGATGCGCCTGGAGAAGGGGCGGTCGGTGGTGGCGGTGGCGCCGGTCATCACGCAGATGGACGAGTAGAGGGGCACGCCTCAGCGCTCGGCTTCGGGGAGCCGGACGCGGCGGAAGGTGGCCAGGAGCGTGAGGTCGTAGAGGATCTTCGTCGCGCCCGCCGCCACGAACGGCGCCGCCAGCCACATCTCCGTCAGCCATCCCCCCAGCGCCGACCCGCCGGGCCGGACCACGTACCTTGCGGTGTTCGTGTACGACGCGGCGGCGGTGCGCTCACCCGGGTCCACCACCGACACGACGTAGGCCTGTCTGGCGGGGACGTCCATCTGGCTGATGGCGAACCGGGCCAGCAGGACGGCGATGGCCAGTCCGAGGGTCGGCATGAACGGCACCAGGATCAGCAG
>JBKPBM010000323.1:0-5160 GCA_046744325.1 Actinomycetota bacterium
GGTGCGTGGCCGCGGCCTCCATGGCCGCGCTGGCCCTGGCCAGCTCGTCGGGGGCGGGGGCGACGGTCACGGTTCCCGCGTCCCCGTCGACGATGACCGTGGTCCCCGCTGCAACAACGTCAAGGATGGCCGGGTCCACCCCGAGCACCAGCGGCAGCCCGAGCGTCCTGGCCACGATGGCCGCGTGCGAGTTCGGCCCGCCCTTCACCGCCACCCCGGCAACCACCTTCCCCCCGTCCAGCCCGATCACCTCGGCCGGACCCAGTTCCTCGGCGATGAGGACGTTCGGACCCGAAGGTGCGGCGGCCAGCGCTAACTCGCCGCGGAGGATGGCGCCGGCGCGACGACCGACCTGACGGATGTCCGCTCCGCGTTCGCGAAGCGTGGGATCGCGAAGGGCTTCCATGGCCCCCGCGTGGCGTTCGATCACCGCCGTGAGCGACCCCACCGGGTCACCGCCCGCCGCCACCAGATCGCCCACCTCGCTTCGCAGGATGGGATCGTCGGCGATCAGGGCGCCGACCGAAACGATCTCCGCTTCGGCCGGATGCCCCGAATCCCGAAGGCGCGTCGCCGCGTCGGTCAGCTCCCTGGCGACCGCGTCGAGGGCTTCATCGACGCCGACCCTCCGGTCCCCATTCGAGGACGCAAGCTCGCCCTTCGCCCTGGACCCGCCCAGCACCCGCGCCGCCCCGGCGCCGATCCCGCCTGAGGCCGGGACGCCCCGGTAGGGCGACGTGGTCACGGTCCGAACCGGCGCGCCACCCGCTCGAGCGCGGAGAAGATCAGGGCGGTGGAGGTCGCGCCCGGGTCCTGGTGGCCCACGCTGCGCGGACCGAGATAGGAGGCCCGCCCCTTCCTGGCCTGCAGCGGGATGGTCGCCCGCATCCCCTCCTCGGCGGCCTCCCGGGCCCGGGCCGTGGCGGTCACCAGCGACCCGCCCGCCTCGATCTCACCGGCGAAGGCCGAGGTCGCCGGGGCGAACGCGTCGACGATGGTCTTGTCGCCCTCGGTGGCCGCGCCGAGCCGCTGGATCCCCTCGAGCGCCGCCCGCAGCGCCGCCAACAGTTGCGGCGGATCGATCTGATCCTCCTCCCCCATGGCCTTGCCCGCCTCCCGGAACGCCGTTCCGTAGAGGGGACCGGCGGCCCCGCCCACCGTGGAGATCAGGGTCGCCCCCACGGTGGTCAACACCTTCCCGGGCGACAACGACTCGCCGGCGGATAACTTCGCCACCACCGCCGAGAACCCGCGCTGCATGTTGACTCCGTGGTCGGCGTCGCCGATGGCCGAGTCGAGTTGCGTGAGGTGATCGCGCTCCTCATCGACCGCCGAGGCGATCTCCTCGATCCAGCTTCGAACGAAGGCCGAGTCCACCGTGCGGGAACCCCCCGGTACGACGGTCAGGCGCCCCATCGTAGCGCTGGGGTTCGAACCGGCGCGTCCCATAGTGGGGTCAACTCGTCGTCCAGCTTGAGCAGGGTCAGCGAATACCCGGCCATGTCCAGGCTGGTCACGTAGCTGCCCACCAGGCTGCGGGCGATGTTCACGCCGCGGCTCTCCAGGATCTTGGCGACCTCGGCGAACACCACGTACAGCTCGATCAGCGGCGTCCCGCCCATCCCGTTGACGAAGACCAGGGCCTGATCGCCCTTGTTGAACGGGTAGTCGGTGAGGATGGCGTCGGCCGCCACCTGCACCAGCTCGGAGGCCGGCCCGATCTTGCGCCGGACCCTGCCGGGCTCGCCGTGGATACCGATGCCCAACTCGATCTCGTCCTCGCCGAGGTCGAACGTCGGCGTCCCCGCCGCCGGGGTAGTGCCGGAGGTCAGGGCTGTCCCGAAGCTGCGTGACCGCTCGTTGACCTTCCGGGCTACCGACGCGACGGAAGCGAGGTCGCCTCCGCCCTCAGCCAGCGCGCCCGCGATCTTCTCCACCAGCGGCGTGGCCCCCGTCCCACGGCGGCCCGCCGTGTACAGGCTGTCCTCCACTGCCACGTCATCGTTGACCAGGACCGACTCCACCTTGACGCCCTCGTCGGCGGCGAGCTCCGCGGCCAGTTGGAAGTTCATGACGTCGCCGGTGTAGTTCTTCACGATGTGCACCACACCGGCCCCGCCGTCCACGCCCTTGGTGGCGGCGAGCATCTGGTCCGGCACGGGCGAGGTGAATACCGCGCCGGGTGCGGCGGCGTCGAGCATGCCAGGGCCGACGAACCCGCCGTGCATCGGCTCGTGGCCGGATCCGCCGCCGGAGATCAGGCCGACCTTGTTCGAGATGGGGGCGTCGGCCCGGTAGACGATCTGGTTCTCCACGTCGACCCTGAGCTCCGGGTGCGCGGCCGCCATCCCGCGGAGGGCGTCCTTCACCACGTCGTCGGGGCTGTTGATGAGCTTCTTCACGGTTCCTCCTCTACGCCCTGACGGCGTCGGTCGTGGCTTCGGTGAGCGTCAGTTCGATGTCCGCTGCCTTGGTGGTTCGGGTGGCCGCCAGGGCCGAGTAGGCCAGGCCGGCTGCGATGCCACCGAGGAACTCACCTCCAAGGTAGCCCCAGATCTGGGACCAGGCGACGTGTCCACCCACGGCCTGCAGGACGGCCATCGGGCCGAAGGTGCGGGCGGGATTGATCGAGGCGCTGGTGGCCGGGGCCACCACGATGATGGCGGCGAAGACCACGAAGCCGATGGCCAGTCCGGCCCAGCCGGCAGGAGCGCGGCGATCGATCACGCCGAAGACGGTGAAGACCAACAGGAAGGTGCCGATGAACTCGGCGAACGTGGCCTGGCTGTAGCCGACCCCGGCGTGGAACGAGGCGACGCCGAGCCCAAGCTTCTTGCCAGCCACCCACCCAACCGTGCCGAGGATGGCCGCAGCGCCTAGGGTGGCCCCGACCAGCTGGGCCGCGATGTAGGCGGGGACCTTGTTCCAGGGGAACTTCTTGGTGACGGCCAGGGCCACGGTGACGGCCGGGTTGATGTGGCAGCCTGAGATGTGGCCCAGGGCGTAGACCATGGCGATGACGATGAGGGCGAAGGCGAACGAGATGATGCCCAGGTCCGCCATGGTGAACGGGTGAGCGGACCCGTTGCCGTTGAGCAGCAGGGTGGCCGGGACGGATCCCACCCCGATGAACACGAGGAATCCCGTGCCTATGACCTCTGCCAGGAGCTTCTGACCGAACGAGTTCTCTTCCATCCGATCCGCGTCACCGGTCAACCCGAAGGAGGCGCCGGCTCCGCTCCCCACCTCCTCTCGGTTGACCGTCGGACCCTCTCGGGTCCGTGTTCGACATTATCGAACTGTGTTCGGCGCATCCTAACGAGGGTCGGGGCAGGATGTCAAGTGGCCGGGAATCCAGGGTGATCCGGGGATGGCGGACGAACCACGCCCCGACGTCGGCGTGTCGGTGGGTGGTAGTTGTCCGTCCTGGAGGCCGGCTAGGCCGGCCTGATCGAACGGTCCCTCCAATGGATCACCGTCGGGCTCGAAATGCCCAGCCGGCGGGAGATCGACGACGTCCCTCACCACCGCCTGCCGCGAGCACGATCTTCGCCCGGGTCGCCAGACCAGCCCGCACCGACGACGACCGAGACCAGCCCACGAGCGTTGCCTCGTCCTCGGCGCGGATCCTCGTCTCTCCAGTAGACGGCGCCATGGCTCGTGGTCGGCACATCCAAGACGGCAGACGGAAGGAACGAATGACGCGGAACACGAGCTAGCCGGCCGCCGGGAGACCTCACCTCGCTCAAGGTACATTCCCGCACGCTCGGGCAGACAAGAGGGCCGCTCCCGAAGCGGCTCATACTCAAGAACCAATCGCTTATACCCGGTCGCCGCATTCGCCGTCGGCCCGGACGTAGATGAGGATAGGGACGTTCGACTCCCGTTGGGGCGGTGGAAGCTGTCGCCGCACACGAGCTACTTAAGCCACGTCCGCCGCCCGCTGGAGTTCGGCGACGTCGATCTGGCCCATCTTGAGCATCGCCTCCATGGCCCGGCGGGCACGCTCCGGATCGGGATCTCCGACCAGCTCGTTCAGCTGGCGCGGCACGATCTGCCACGACAGCCCGAATCGGTCCTTGAGCCATCCGCACGGACCCGGCTCGCCTCCGCCCGCCGTGAGCGCGTCCCACAACCGGTCCACCTCGGCCTGGTCCTCGCACTCGATGACAAACGAAACCGCCTCGATGAAGCGGAAATCCGGCCAGCCGTTGAGGCCCTGGAAGTGCTGGCCACCCAGCGTGAAGTCGACCGTCAGGACCATCCCGGCCGGCCCGCTGGGCGTGTCGGCGGGGGCGCGCCAGAAATTGTCGACGGTACTGTCGGGCAGTAGGGTCGTGTACAACGTGGCCGCCTCGTCAGCCTTGCCGTCGAACCAGAGGCAGGGATAGGGGTTGCGCATCTTGTCCTCCTTTGAGAGCCGCGCCATGTCATCACCTCATCCAGGGTAAGACGGCCCGGACATCAGTCGGTACGTGTTCGCTCCCATCACGATCGTGTGGTCGCGTTCCGGCTGCTGGCCGAGTCAGGCGAGATACTCGGGTCCTTCCAGTCCCCACAATCCGGGCCAGCCCTCCGCGGCCCCGTAGCCGTCCAGTGAGGTGATGACGTCCACGAGCACCTCCTGCATGAAGTCCCTCCCTGTGCGTGGAGGGATCATCGAGGATGGCCGGGTTCACGCGGTCGGTCTGACGAGTGCGTGCGCGCCCCAAGCGGCTCACGCCGCCCGCGTGAACGTCACATGGGCCACTCCGCTGGGCGAGGAGGCCGCCTCGACCTGATAGTCCTTCTCGAGGCCCTCCAGCCCCTCCCACAGGCGCGCGCCCCGGCCGAGCAGGATCGGAACCACCACGATGTGCATGTGGTCGACAAGCCCCGCAGCGAGGAAGTCGCGGATCACGGTGGCGCCTCCACCGAGGCGCACGTCCTGCCCGTCCGCGGCCTCCCGAGCGGCCTCGAGCGCCTCGGCTGGCGTCACGTCGAGGAAGTGGAACGTCGTGCCGCCCTCCATCTCCATCGACGGGCGCGGGTGATGGGTGAGGACGAAGACCGGTGTGTGGAACGGCGGGTCGGAACCCCACCAGCCCTTCCACTCCGGGTCCTCGTGCCATCCGGGGTAGCCGAACTTCCCGGCACCCATGATCTCGGCGCCGATCCCGG
>JBKPBM010000164.1:0-4714 GCA_046744325.1 Actinomycetota bacterium
GTGCGTGTGGGGAACGAGGATCATCGAGGGAGCTTTCATCGGCGCTCATCCTGCCACGGCGCGACCGGGCCGTTTCTGGTCCGCTTCGCTCCCTACTGGTAAGGGTGCATATCCTGGACACCCTTGTGAGAGGAAACGCGACACACTCCTTCGGATCCGCCTCTCCCGAGGAGATCCTCCGCGTCCTGGCCGACCCCGAGCGCCTCGCCCTGGCCGGTGCCCTCGCCCTGTCGCCGCGCACGGCCGGCGAGCTGGCCACGGGCACCGCCATGGCCCGGTCGAGGGTCCAGCGGCACCTCAGCCGCCTGGCCGCCGTCGGGATCGTCGAGGCGCTCCCGGACCGCCGCACGTACCGGCTGATCGCCGAGACGCTCCGGGAGGCCGCCCGGGTGGTCGGCCCTGCGCGCGAGCCCGGACTGGCGCTGGGTGCCATGTCCGAGGACGAGGAGGCCGTGCTCCGCCAGTACTTCCGCGGAGGCCGGCTCCGGGAGGTTCCCGCGCGACAGGCAAAGCGACGGGTCGTCCTGGATCGGCTGGCCCTGGAGTTCGAGGTGGGGGTGCGCTATCCCGAGCGCGAGGTGAACGAGATCCTGCGCCGCTTCCACCAAGATCAGGCCACCCTTCGACGCTACCTGGTCGACGAGGGCCTGCTCACCCGGGACCGAGGCACGTACTGGCGAAGCGGCGGTCCGGTCGAGGTCTGACGGCCTACCAGCCGATCTCGAACGCCCACGAACCGGTCCCCACCACCGGGTTCTGCGTCATGGTGAGGACGATCCCGGCGACCGGGGCGCGGATCTCTTCACGAGTCTCCCCGAACAGGTCCCGGACCACCCCGATGAGCTCGCCCTCCTCCACGTCCTTGCCGAGATGCGTGTACGGAAAGACGATGCCTCCCGTGCGCGGCGTCACGATCCGGAAGTTCGAGATCGGTCGCGGCTCGGGCGTCGGATCGATCTCGCCGAGGCGCAGGACCCCGATCGTGCGAAGGACGTTCTCGACTCCCGCCGCCCCCCGGCTGATGACGGAGGGGTTGGGAGGAAGGCCACCGCCCGCTTCGATCAGGATGGCCGGCACGCCGGCCTTCGACAGTCGAACGAACAGCGCCCCGTCGAGGAGACCGGCGTTGGGCCCGGATCCCGACCCCATCTCGTGGGCGTACGAGATCTTTGGGCAGTACGCGCGGGCCATCCGCGAGGCCCGTTCGTCTTCGGCCAGGTGCAGGGTCCAGTCCGCCGTCTCGGCATCCCGGCCGGCGCTGTGCAGGTCGATCACGAATCCCGGTCGCCCCGTCAGCTCCGCGAAGAGCGACCCCTCGAGCTGTTCGCCCAAATAGCTCGGGGCGAGCGGATGGCTGCGGCTGAGCACCTGGAACCCGGGGACGTTGACCACCGGGATCACCACCACGGTCCCGGCGACCGACTCGGGTCGGAGCCGCCGCAGCACCTCCGTGGCGATGAACGTCGCGTGGACCTCGTCCCCGTCCCTGGCCCCGATGATCCACGCCAGCGGGCCGTCCTCCGCCCCTCGAATCACCGCGAAGGCGAGCTCGACGGCGCCGCCGCCCGGCATCTCGGCGATCTCCCACCCCCCGCGGGTGACGGAACCGGCAGGGGCGTCACCGACCGCAGCCAGCGGGGCGGCGGCCACCCTTCGGGCCGCCTCGGGGTGAGGCCCGTCGCTCATCGACGCTCATTATCTGGCCGGAGGGGGCTGGGGCCGCCACTTCTTCACCGTGGCCTAATCTCAAGGGCACGCCGGTTCCGGCGCGGCCGCGTGGGCAGGAGCGACGAAGTGACTTCACCGAGAGCCGAATTCGACCTGATCGTGATCGGGATGGGCGTCGGTGGCGAGGAGGTGGCCGGGCGCGTGGCCCTGGCGGGTCTGTCCGTGCTCGGGATCGAGCGCGCCCTGGTCGGTGGCGAGTGTCCCTACTGGGGCTGCATCCCCTCGAAGATGATGGTGCGCGCGTCGAACGCCCTGGCCGAGACGAACCGGGCCAACCGACTGGCGGGTGCGGCCTCGGCACGTCCCGACTGGGCCCCGGTGGCCCGCCGCGTGCGCGACGCCACGGCCGGGTGGGACGACACCGTCGCCGTGGAGCGCTTCGAGGGCAAGGGCGGGACCTTCCTGCGGGGGCAGGCGCGGTTCCTCGCTCGCGATGCCGTGGAGGTCGATGGGGAACGATTCACCTCGCGGCGGGGCGTGGTCGTGGCCACCGGTGGCCAGCCGGCCATCCCCTCCATCCCGGGCCTCGAGGATGTCCCCTTCTGGACCAACCGCGACGCGATCCGGGCCGCGGAGCTGCCGTCGTCGCTGGTGGTGCTGGGCGCCGGCCCGATCGGCCTGGAGCTGGCCCAGGTGTTCCACCGGTTCGGGACGGCGATCACGCTGATCGAGATGGGTGAGCACGCCCTGCCGGCCGAGGAACCTGAGCAGAGCGAAGCGATCGACGCCGTGATCCGCGAGGAGGGGATGACCCTGCACACGGGGACCTCGGCTGAATCGGTGCAGGCGCTGAGCGGCGACGGGGTGGCGGTCCGGCTTCGCGATGGATCGCGGATCGAAGCCGATCGCCTGCTGGTGGCGACGGGCCGCCGGCTGAACATCGAGGGGCTGGCCCTGGACGCCGCCGGCATCGCGTCCGACGGGCGTTCGATCGAGACCGACGAGAACCTCCGGGCCGCCGACGGCGTGTGGGCCATCGGGGACGTCACCGGCAAGGGCGCCTTCACCCACACGGCCATGTACCAGGCGCGCATCGCCGCCGCCGACGTCCTGGGACAGGCCCATGCCCCCGCCGACTACTCGGCCGTCCCCCGGGTCACCTTCACCGATCCCGAGGTGGCCGGCGTTGGCCTCACCGAAGCGCAGGCACGTGGCGCCGGGCTTCCCGTTCGCACGGGCATGGTCACCACCGCCTCGAGCGCTCGCGGGTGGATCCACGGGCCGGGAGCCGAGCACGGCGTGGTCAAGGTGGTGGCCGACGCCGACAGGGAGACCCTGGTGGGCGCGTCAATGATGGGGCCGGCGGCGGGCGACGTCATCGGGTTCCTGGCCCTGGCCATCCGGGAGCGCATCCCGGTCGCCCGGCTCCGGCAGCTCGTCTATCCGTATCCCACGTTCGTGCGCGCGGTCGAGGACGCCCTCCGCGAGCTCGGTCTCGGCTGAGGGGCGCTACAGGCTGTAGGCGTACAGGTTGTGGTCCTCCGACCCCACGAACACCATCCCGTCCACCAGCGCCGGCGACGATCGCACGATGTCGTCGGTCACCGCTCGCCATAGCCGCTGGCCGGTGGCCGCGTCGAACGCGTAGAGCTTGTGGTCGAGCGACCCGACGAACACCACCCCGTTGGCCACTGCCGGGGATGACCGGATGATCTGACCCGTTCGGGCTGCCCACAGGACCTCGCCCGTGGTCGCGTCGAACGCGTAGAGCTGATGGTCACCGCTCCCCGCGTAGACGACCCCGTTCGCCACCGCGGGGGAGGAGAACACGAAGCCGCGTGTGGCGGTCGACCACATCAGTGACCCGGTGGCGGCGTCGAACGCGTACACGCTGCCGTCCTCGGCACCGATGTACACCACGCCGTTCGCCACCGCAGGGGACGAGAGGATCTGTCCGCGGGTCCTGGCGGTCCAGATGGTCTGTCCGGTGGCGGCGTCGAACGCGTAGACCCGGCGGTCCTGGGATCCGACGTAGACGATGCCGTTCGAGACGGCCGGGCCGGACACGATCCGGTTGCCGGTACGGCTGCGCCACAGGAGCTGTCCGGTCAGGGCGTCCAGCGCGTAGAACACGTGGTCGAGCGACCCAGCGTAGACGATCCCGTTTGACACCTCCGGCGAGGAGAACACGATGTCCCCCGTGGGGAAGCTCCACACGACCGCACCCGTTAGCGCGTCCCAAGCGTAGATGTCGTGGTCCTCGGACCCGGCGTAGACGAGGCCGTCGGCCACCGCGGGGGATGAACGGATCCTGCCGCCGGTCGGGGTGCTCCAGATCTTCGCTCCGGTGAGCATGTCGAAGGCGTACATGCTGAAGTCCGTGGACCCCACGTACACGACGCCTCCCACCACGGAGGGGGAGGATCGGAGCTGGAAGCCGGCGAAGCTCTTCCACGCCAGGCGGAGCCGGACCACGTCCGATGGGCTGATCCTGTCCTCGAACGGGTTGAAGCCTGTGTTCGCCTCGTCGTAGTGGAAGCTTGTCCAGTCGGTCAGGGTGACGTCCGGTGCGGATCGGGTCGAACCCCTCGGAGACGTCGCGCCGGCCGGTGCACCCGTCAGGGCAACCAGGCCGAGCACTGCGACGGCCAGGCTGAGCGGGCGAACGACGGTAGATCGGTGCATCGGTACCTCCCCTCGGTTACCGGCGACGGACATCCTAGGAGAGGGATCGAGGTTGGTCGAATCGCTTACGGGCGGCCGTGACACGCTTGGTAGACTGACCCGCTTCCAGAATGACTGGTCACGTCGGCGTCCCCGGTCTCGGACCGTTCATCGCGATGGGACTGTCCTTCGCGGGGATCGGCGTCAGCTACGCGGCGTATCGGTTCTACGTCCATTCGTCCACAGGCTTCCGACGGTCGTACGCGCCGGTCTCCGACGTGCCTCCGGCGATTTCCACACGAGCCTCGCGAAGCCTGGAACGATCGCGCACGAGGTCCTGTCGAACCGTCTCGCGCTCCTCCCGGTGCATCCAGTCCAGCAG
>JBKPBM010000280.1:0-8674 GCA_046744325.1 Actinomycetota bacterium
GGATAGAGGATAGCACACCCTGTAGACTATGTCAATATGGAGATATGAAGATAGTGTTATAAGCTTACACGCGACCCCGCCAGCGCACGCATCGCCGCGGCGCCTAGAATCGACCTGAGAGGGTCAGAAGTCGGTGTGGTAAGGGCTGCCTAGCGGACGGGGTGCGCCACGAGATAGGCCCGCACCGCGTCGGCCACGATGGCCGACACTGTGCGCCGCTCGTAGGCCGCCTGCACTTTCAGGTCCCGGATATCGATGTCGGTAAGGTGGACCAACATCTGGCGGGTCTTCTTCTCCGCAGCTGACTTCGCCGAGACACGCCGCGCGGTCGTCGTCCCCGCCCGGCGGGTTTGGCGAAGGACAGTGGTGCCAGCTTCCGCCTCGACGGCGGCTTCATTAAGCGCGCCCTTCGCGGGCGGCTGCCAGTCCTTCGTCTTCGTGGTCATGACGGAACACCTCCCTTGCCAATACTTTGGCCAGCGTGGTGAACTCGGCGGCCGCGAGACTGTCGGGCGCATAGGTAAATACCGGCCGGCCGGTACCGCCGGCTTCGGAAATGGCCACACGTTGGTGGATTCTGCTCCGAAGAATCGGCGCACCATACGGGGCCAGAGCCGCCTGGGCCGTCTCGTCCAGTACCGTCCCCGGCTGTCCGCGGCTCAGCACCAACCGCACGTCGAGGCTGCGGCCCCGGAGGATCTGCACGAGCTCAAGCGTCGCCCGCACCGCCTTGATATCCACCGGCGTGGGATGCAACGGCACCACGAGCAGATCGGCAGCCCGGATACACTCGCGCAAGATGCCGCCCAACCCCGGTGGCGTGTCCGTCACCACCACGTCGTACCGCGGCGCCTGGGCCTCGAGGAACGCCCGGAGGCCCGCGGTTTGGGGTTGCACCACCTCGATGCCCACGGCCGCAGGGTCAGAAAGCCACGCCACGGCAGAGGCCTGCGGGTCGGCATCGACGAGAAGGACCCGGTGCCGGCGGGCCCAGGCCGCGGTGAGATGGACGGCGATCGTGGTCTTGCCGACGCCGCCCTTTTGGTTGCCCACCACGACGAGCATGGGTTAGACCGTCACCCGACCATCGAGCACGACACGGACCGCGCGGGCTCGGGCCGCTTCCTCTGCCTCGGGGGTGATGCCCTCGCCCGCCACGGCCGCCATGGTGAACGGTGCGATCGCCTTCTCCATGAGCTGCGCCCGCCATGCGGCGCGCTCCACGTCCTGGCGGTCGATCAGCGCCGAGACTTCCACGACCAGATACACGGCGGCCGCGGCCGGACGCTGGCGGTCGATTCCCGTGAGCACGAGGTCCGCGCGCAGCAGGTCCAGGGACTCGACCTCCGTCAGCCGGCCTGCGCGCTCGGCTTCATCGGCAAGACGGGCGACTTCACTGGGTGGGATCTCTTGAATCCGCCGGAGAAGCGGGGCGAAGTACGCTGCCGCGTGCTGCCGATACCGTAGCTCGAGCAGGTCGCCGCGCATGTTGCCCACGACCCCGACGAGCTGATCCATACGCAGCGCAAGGGTATCCACGCGCTCGGTAAGATGGTCCATCCGCATCGCGAGGGCATAGACGCGCTCCGTGAGCCGGATCAGGGCCTCTTCGAGGCGCGTCACGCGCTCTTCCGTCTTGGCCTGCGCTTCGGCCAGACGCGTGAGGGCGGCCTCTAGGCGATCAAGCCGGGCCTCGGTGAACATATGCCGAGAATAGCAAACCTAAGAAACTATGACAATAGCATGATAGGAAACGCGAAAATGGGTAGGGGCCGCTCAGACGGCCTTATCTCACCGGGCCCGCCCTGGACGATCCTGGCGTGTGTAGGAAGCCTGTAGGAGATACGTCGAGCCCGGTTGAGGCCCGAAAAGGACTTCCTTTTTTGGCTCCTGGGTGGGCTACATCGCAGCCGCATCCCGCGCATCATCGACCATCGCCGCCACCAGATCAATCAGGCCCCAGAGCGCCATAAGCCGGGTGGCCTCGGGTTCTTCAAGCTGCCAGCGGGTCCAGTGACGGCGCAGGATCTCTCGCGCCACCCCCTCGGGCTCGGCCTGCTCCTCGAGATCGAGCAGGGTCATGCCCAGCTCCTGGAGCCGGTCCAGCACGGCCGTCTCGATCACACGCAGCGCATCGCTCTTCATCCCCGGGCCTGTGGCGGCGCGGATAAGGCGTGGATGTTCATACCAGTCGGAGATTACGGCCAAGTATACTTGGCCGTAGGTCAATCGCGAACATGAGGATCACCGCGCCCTCGGGTATACGGCGATTGTGAGGCGGCCGAGCCGTCGCGTCAACGCGGAACATTCTGTCGCCGTGGCCGAAGTTATCAGTCGCGGTTAACGTTTTATCGAGGACGGTGATCCTGTGGGGAGCTGTTCGGCGTCTAACGCATCGAGCATTCTCCGCACCCGCTTGAGGAACCCGCGCCGGCGCGGCTGACCCGGCGTGCGCGTCTTCCGCTGCGCGACTCGGGCGGCGGCGCGCTCACACGCTCGACAGTGTCTTGACACAAGCGTCCCGTATTTCTTCCGGTAATACGCGCTCACCGGCATCTCGCGCCCGCAGGTCTGGCACCGCCTGAGGCCGTTCTCCGGGTCCTGTGGGCCGGTCGTGTCCGGCCTTATCGGAAAGGGGCAGTGATGTGCTCGATGGCCTCGTCGAGCCGCGCGACGGTCTCGGGAGACGGCCGGTGCTTCGCGGAAGTGCCGAGCGACGCGGGCCGGTTGGATGGCTTCGCCGCCGCCGGCGCGGTGATCGTGGATGTAGGTGAAGCTGGGGCGGGCGAGATCACCTGAGCTGCGGCTGGTACCGGGGTCACGGCTCGTGGTTCGGAGCCGTGCGCTTGGCCGGGCTTCCGCCGCCGCATTCCCGACCGCCGCAGAGAGCGCGTACTCTCCACGGCGAGGTGGCCGTTTGAGGGGAACCGGACGATCTGCGCCAGCCCTAGCCCTTCGCACACCCGCCGGGCATCGGCCAGCGAGGCAAATGGGGCGAGCGTGCGGAGGTGTGGATCACCGGCGCGACGCATCGCCAACGCGGACTTGCCGGGCCCGATGAAATAGACATCCTTGCCAATTTCCAGCAGGATCCTCGCCCGTTCCATCGCCGGCATCCTCCTTGAGGATTGTTTTCGTCGAAAGAGACCAAGTATACTTAGTCTTCACTCATCCTCGGCACGCAGCTCTGGCCTCTCGTCGTAGAGTCGCCCCAGCGCATCGAGGCTGGCCATCACATCCCTGATCTTCCATTCCGTCAGTGCAGGGCTCTTTGCATACGCTTCCCACACGTTGCGCCCAGACGTGAAGACGTGCGTATCGGGCAGCCGGGCCGGCGGCCATCCGGCCCGCCGCGCCGCCGTCAACAGGCCAGCCCGTGAGGCGGCACACGCGGCTTCACCTGTCTCCCGAACGACAGGCCGCCCACAATGCCGGCAGACCTGCGCGTCGTCTAAGAGAGGTATGGGCTCAGTCATCAAGCGTCAGGCGCATTCCTGCGGACCAGCGTCCCGTTTACGCGATCCTGAAAGATCCGCTGCTGCATCGCCTTGATCCCGTCCGCCTGTTCCATCACGGCCCGCCAGAATGCCGCCTGCGACTCCGGCGGCATGACGCCCACGACGCGCGTAAGGCCACAGAAGACACCAGTCACGGCGGCGAACCATGCATCATCGAGCCAGTGCAGACCTCGCTCCTCGAGAATCCCATTCACGGCATGTTGGACCATGCGCTGCACCATCTGGTCCATTTCGTCCGCGACCGGCGTCAGGACCTCGGGATCAATCTCCTCGATCATGGGATGGGGATCTGTCATCTCCTCCGTCCTACAATGGGATGAGCGCCCCTCGAGGACCCATCATTTCGCGCCGGATCCGGGGATCGAGCTGGCCCGTGGCGGTGACCCGCGCCAGCGGGTAGCTGAACGCGTCCATCAGCGACGCCGCCGCGTTCTGCTGCACGTCGGGCAGGACGCGGCCGGCAGCCTGTTTCCATTGATAGCCGCCCTCGAAGGCCAGCGAGAACTGGACGCACCCAGGATCAATCAATAGCGCCGGGTCCGTGCCGCCGACCTGCCGTCCAAGCCACTGCTGTACCGCCGCGAGCCGCACCGGCAGGGCCACGTCACTTTTCTGAGGGAGGAACTCCGGTCGGAGGAGATCCGCCGGCGCTTTGATTTCATTCGGCCGTTTCGTCCAGGATGGGGCAGACGCGATATCAAGGAACGACGCTTGAGGAAACAGGATCTGAGAGACTTGCACCGCGCCGCGCTTTACATCCTCGAGCCCGCTCGAGAGCGGTACCTGTAATTCGTAGAGAATCTGTAACGTCTTCCCGTCCCGGGACATCTGAAACCAGATGATCGAGACATACCCAGTACTGATATCGATCCCGCGAATGATCGGCCAGCCAGCTTCGGGGATAAGCCGGTCCATGGCAACATGCCGTTCTCGGTTGAAGTGCCCCTCGAACACGGCATTCTCGCCGCCATGCAGGTCCTGGACGGCAGCCTGCCAGGCGAGCGCCAGCGCCATGACACAGTCATCGGTCCCGCCAGGTGGGGCGGCATAGCGGAGCAGCCCGCTCGGCAGCGTCTCCGCCGTAAAGGCGAGCAGCTCATGCACCAGGACCGCGGCAGACGGATCATCGGGAATCCCGATCTCACCGCGCTCGAACGCAAGCCCCAAGCCTTCGATGGCTTCCCGTTTGGATTCATTCGTTGACAGAAACGGCCAGACCGAGAGCCCATCGCGCCGCAGCTGCTCGGCCAGCGGATCCCCCATGCTGTTCCGCTCCGCGACGGTCACGGTGGGATGAAAACGGTCGGCGAGCGCGCGCAGGCGCTCGAGCTGTACTGCGTACTCGACCCGCGTGAACCGGTCGAGGGCTACGACACAGCGCGCCGTCACATCGACCACGATGTAGACAGTAAAATCGTTGGTGCGCGCCCAGTCCACCCCAATCACATAGCGATGCCCCGGCCGCGGGTCATCCTGCTGGCACGACCGGACCGCCTCCAGGACGCGGCGGAACACGGCACCTTCCGTCTCGATAAACTGGGCCAGATATTCCTGTTGGAACGTCCGCTCCGACAGGTCACGCTCGGCCGCTGTAATCTCATCCGGAGACAGATACGGATTGGCCGATGTAGGAAACTGCCACGATCGCCACGATGACCCATCGCCAGCCGCGCGGTCCTGGCCCCGGCGGTAGAGCTGATAGAAATAGTTCAGGCTTCGTGGCGTCGAGAGGAACCACGCATTGCCCTGATAGTCCGTTAAGCAGGGTCGCAACACCTGTTCCCAGGCCCGTTCCAGATCGCGCACCTGCGCGGCCTCATCGATCACCACGCAGGCATACGCGCGCCCGCGCACCGTATCCGGATCTTCAAGCGACCAGAGATCAATCGTGCCGCCACCGCGCAGCGCGAGCTGGTGTTCTTGTTCGCTTCGGCCCACAATCACGCTGGCCAGTACGTGCTTGAGCTGCCCCCAAATCTCGCTCATCATGCGATACGTGGGACTGGCCCACATCACGGGCTTCCCTTCGAGCGCCCGCGCAATCAGGCGGTTCATTCCCAGCGTCGTCTTCCCAAACCGGCGGCCGCATGCCACGACGTTGAAGCGGTGCGCGCTGTCAATCACCTCTTGCTGCTTGGGATGCGGCTTCGGCAGGTCGACCTGAACCGCGGCCACGACTTATGCGGGCTCGCGGGGCGGAAGCTTCGGAGCAGGCAGGGCTGGCGGTGCCGACGCGGAGCCGTTCCCCTCGGCAGTGACAACGCGGACGCGGGAAGCCGCGTTGATCGGATCATGATCCACGTAGCGGACAATGATCTCGACCGGTTCTGATTGGTTCACCACGGACACCTGCTCGCCATACAGCTCGGGCTTCCGGCCCTTCAACAAGCGCTCGAGCAAGCGATCCGAATACCGATGCACGACCCCGACTTGGTCGCCACCCTGGAACACGGGCTCATCCCATCCATCCACCGCGCGACGGCGCGCTTCGTCTTCGAGCAGATCACCGCCCGCGGTATAGGCATCATCCCAAGCCTTCCGGAACTCGGCATCTACTTCACGCCAATGATACGCAGTGGGTCGACCGCACTTCGCCACATCGGCGGCTTTTGAGACGGACCATCCCAGCCGCAGCTGCGCGAGGAACTGCTCGCGGGCGGCACGGGCCTCCGCCGGACGTAAATGCCGCGTCCGGCGGCGTGTCTTGATCGTCTTAACGCCAGGAGAAGGGACCTGCGCTTCATCCGCCATACGGCGCTATTTCGCCAATCCGGCAGCTTCTCCCCGTGATAACAACCACGCCCTGGCACTAGTCACCAACCCCAGCGGCTCAGTCCCCTCGAGGACAAGCGCGTCACACACGGGGCACGCCAGGAGCACAAGCTTGACCCGCGCAAACCGGGTCGCGGACAGCGGGGTCAGGTTCAGGTACGTCCCCAGGAACGCCAGCGCACCGTCGGCCCCGCAGTCAGGACAGGGCTGGTCAGGCTCCAGGAGCTCGGGCAGGAAGGGCAGGGGATAGCGCCTAAAGAGGCGCCTCGCCCACATGGACAGCGGCTTCATCGTCCTTTCCTCCTCGACCCTCGGCCCGGGCGACCACTGTGGCGGCGGCGCGTCCGGGCCGGGGCAGTCCCCAATACGCATTACGTGATGGCTCCGCAAAAGGGTAGGTCAAACCACAGCCTGCTGAGTCGCATCAGGTATACAGAGCGCAGCGCCATCCGGCACTCCCAAAAGGAGATCCTTTTGAACGTCCCCATGGCCCCCCCGGGCCCCTGTTACCGCCCCACTTGCCCCGCGGGGCCTCGTCCCCCGAGCTTCGGTCCCTGACACCGCTCCCAGGGCGCTTTGCGCTCCGCCCACGGCTGAAGCAGCGGTCGCTGGGGAACTCGGTAGGCCTCCTGGCAGCAGCCTGCAGAGCAGTAGGGATCGCCGGCGTTGATCGCCGACTGAGGGCGCTGCTCCCCGCAGACCACGCAGGGCGCTTGGGTGGCGTCCTCCTTCGCCTCTTCAGTGGGGACGCTGTTACCTGCCATTGGAGAATCCCTTGGCGGGCAGGCCCGCCTGCGGCGCCGGCTTCGGCTGGCGCGGTTGAGCGGCAAGCCCGGCCTCGGCGATCGCGTCGCCCGCATCGAGCTTGCCTTGGAGGATCACAGCGACCTGGTCCGGGCCCGCCTGCCTGATCATCGTCTGCACCAACCTGAGCGTCTTGCTCTACAGCCTAGCCGCAAACGTCCGGCCCGCCTCGGTGCGCACGGTGATCGGGACCTGATCGGCACCCGCGGCGGGTGTGATCGCCAGCGCGTCCTCAGCCCGCACGACGACGGTCACCTTCACCGCCTTGACGTGCAACGTGCCGGGGGTGACCTCGGCCGGCGACAGCGCCGGCTTCGCCGCGACAGGCGCGATGATCGCTTGAGCAGGCTCCGGGCCCGCACACCAAGTCCGGACCTTAGGAACGAGCCGAGGACTTCCCCCCTGGCGCTCCTGGTCGCGCCGGAGCTCGCGCAGGAACTCGGGCGGTGGGGCGGTCGGATTAGTCGCCGGCATTGGGATCGGCCTCCTCGCCGAGGAGCGGTCCACCAGACGGGATGGGGACATCAGCTCGCAGCTTGCGGCGTTTGACGGTATAGAGCTTCGCTGTCACAGTCCCGTAGGTCCGGCTCTCAATCGTTTCCTCGCCTTCGTAGACGATCTGCACGATATCGCCGACCTGAATCAGCGCCAGCTTCTTCACCAAACGCGCGTGATCCGGGAGCGTCCAGCGCTTGCCCCGTAGGTCTTCGATCACGTGATGGGCCTTGTCGCGGACGGTGCGCGGCGGGCAGAGCTGACCTTCGATCGCATCGCCGGGGCTTGAGAACGTGAAGAACGGGGCCGGCTGATCCATCTCTCCCCCCACCTCCTCCCAGTCGTCCGCGGCCGCAGGAATCGCCGGCGCAGCCGCCAAACCTGCGGACTTGCCGATCGGTCGCATGGCCTTATCCCCTCCCGTTTCATGTCGTGGTGCCGGCCTGGGCGTCAGCATCGCGGCGGTCGCCCAGGCCGTCCCCCTCTTCCTTACGTGACGTCGTAACAACGCGGAATTGCAGCACCAGCACGATCGCCTCCGGGTTCCAGTGGCCGCGGTGCAGGCGCTTCCACACCCGCTCAAACTCCTCGAGCGTATAGCCGCCTTCGCGCCGCGCGTCCTCGCGGTCGAGCTCCCCGAGGCGCTTTGCTGTGACCTTCGTCAGCTCGAGCTCGCAGCACGGCCGGCCATGCTTCCACACGCGCACGCGGGTGCCGGCGTCCCAGCGGCCGTTCATGTTGTGCTTCAGCCGGGTGGTCTGCGTCTTCTGTCCGCTCAGGATCATGTCGGCATGCTCGGGCGTGAACGGGAGGAACCGCGGACCGAATGCCCCATCGATCGCCGGCGCCCTCCAGAGCCGGCCGGATCCCGTCGCGGTCATGGCGTGCGCTCTCCCCTCTCGCTACCGACGTCGTTTTTCCTGATAGAGCGGCTCGACCGCGGTCAGGACGGCCTGAACCATGGCCAGCGTGGTCTTGCCGGCCTGGTAAAAGGCCCGCCATCCGAACTGCCCGGCCCGGACATGCACGCCGTCCGGGGTCCTCACTTCGGGGAACTTCAGCTGGTCGCCGAGGAAGTAGAACCG
>JBKPBM010000205.1:0-4547 GCA_046744325.1 Actinomycetota bacterium
GTCCAGACCCTGGGTCATTCCGTATCGGCGAGAGGGATCCAGGGCTTCTCTCAGGTCATCGCCAGAGGCCCGGCCGCAAGCCAGATCGCCATCAAGCAGCTCGGCACCAACGGTGGAGGGTTCTTCAACGTCAACTCCGCCCACCCGTTCGAGAATCCAACGCCCCTCTCGAACTTCTTCGAGTTGTTCGCCATCCTCTGGATTCCCGCCGCGCTCACCTACACCTTCGGCAAGATGGTCGGGAGCGTCCGGCAAGGCTGGGCGTTGTTCGCGGCCATGTGGATCCTGATGGTCATCGGAATCGCGGTGACCGTGCCGGGCGAGCACCACGCGACCCCGGCCATGCGGGCTGCGGGCGTCTCGGCCTCCTCTCCGAACCTCGAGGGAAAGGAGGTCCGGATCGGACCGGACGAGTCGTCGCTCTGGGCCGTTACCACCACGGATGCTTCCAACGGCAGCGTCGACTCCATGCACGACTCGTATCAGGCGCTCGCCGGCGCGGTCCCGATGTTCAACATCGCCGTTGGCGAGGTGATCTGGGGAGGAGTCGGAAGCGGACTGTACGGGATGATCTTCTACGTCGTCGTCGCCGTCTTCATCGGCGGGCTCATGGTGGGCCGAACGCCCGAGTATCTGGGGAAGAAGATCAAGGCCCGGCAGGTCAAGCTGGTCATCATCGCCATCCTGGTCCCGTTCCTTGTGGTACTGGCGTTCACGGCCATCGCGGTGGTCATCCCGGCCGGCCTGAAGCCGCGGCTCAACTCCGGGCCCCACGGGTTCAGCGAGATCCTCTACGCCTATCTGTCGCAGGGCAACAACAACGGCTCGGCCTTCGCCGGGATCACCGTAAGCGGGCCCTTCTATGCCGTCACCGGTGGGATCGCCATGCTCGTCGCGCGGTTCGTGCCGCTGTTGGCGGCGCTCGCGCTGGGCGGCAGCGTTGGACGCGAGAAGACCGTGCCGTTCACCGCCGGGACGCTCCGCACGGACACCCGGCTGTTCGTCGGCCTGCTGATCGGGGTGATCGTGATCATCGGCGCGCTCACCTTCCTCCCCGCGCTGGCGCTCGGTCCGATCGTCGAGCACCTGATCCACGGGCGGCTGTACTGATGAGCGTCGAAGCGCCGCAAGCGCCGAAGCCCCCTGTGCGTTCGGCCGAGCGCGTGGCAGCCGTTCGGGCCAGGCCGCTGTTCGACACGCCGATCGTCAAGCGGGCTGTAGTGGACAGCTTCGTGAAGCTGAACCCACGGAGCCTCCTGCGCAACCCCGTGATCTTCCTGGTGGAGGTCGTCTCGATCGTCGTGACGATCCGGATCGTGACCGACCTGGCCAGCACCGGCCCGGTGGCGTTCGACAGCGCCATCGCCCTCGGACTGTGGTTCACGGTCGTGTTCGCGAACTTCGCTGAGGCCATGGCGGAGGGCAGAGGGAAGGCGCAGGCGGACTCGCTGCGCAAGACACGTGCTGACTTGGTCGCACGGCGCCTCACCAGCGAGGGACGTGAGGAGACCGTCCCGGCCGCTCGGCTGTCGGCCGGTGACGTGGTCATGGTAAGTGCGGGCGAGCTCATCCCGGGAGACGGCGAGATCATCGAGGGGATCGCCTCGGTCGACGAGTCGGCCATCACCGGTGAGTCCGCGCCGGTGATCCGGGAGTCCGGGGGTGACCGATCCGCGGTGACGGGGGGAACGAAGGTCCTCTCCGACTGGATCAAGGTTGAGATCACAGCCCAGCCCGGCGAGTCGTTCATCGACCGCATGATCAGGCTCGTCGAGGGGGCCGAGCGGCAGAAGACGCCGAACGAGATCGCTCTCTCCCTCCTGCTGGTGAAGTTCACCATCATCTTCTTGATGGTGGTCGTGGCTCTGCAGCCCATGGCCATCTATGCCGGCCGCAGGGTGAGCGACGCCGTGTTGATCGCGCTCTTCGTCTGCCTCATCCCCACCACCATCGGTGGGCTGCTCTCGGCCATCGGCATCGCGGGGATGGATCGCTTGGTCCAGCGCAACGTCCTGGCCATGAGCGGCCGTGCCGTCGAGGCTTCGGGCGACGTCTCCACGTTGCTGCTCGACAAGACCGGCACCATCACGCTCGGGAATCGGCAAGCGGTGGCATTCATCCCGGCGCCCGGTGTGGACGAGGGCGAGTTCGGGGAGATCGCTCAGATCGCTTCCCTCGCCGACGAGACGCCCGAGGGACGGTCCATCGTCGTGCTGGCCAAGCAGAGGTACGGCCTGCGCGAGCGCGACCTGCTCGAGACCCGCGCCCAGTTCATCCCATTCACCGCCCAGACGCGCATGAGTGGGGTGGACTTGGACGGTTCGCAGATCCGCAAGGGCGCGGTGGACGCGGTCGTCGGGTGGTCCGGCAACGAGATGCCCCCAGAGCTCCAGGCCGAGGTGGAGCGCATCTCTCGCGCCGGTGGAACGCCATTGGCCGTGGCCAAGGATCGCACCCCTGTCGGGGTCATCGAACTCAAGGACGTCATCAAGGAAGGCTTGGTGGAGCGCTTCGCCCAGCTCCGGAAGATGGGGATCCGCACCGTGATGATCACCGGTGACAACCCGCTCACGGCGGCGTCGATCGCGCAGGAGTCGGGGGTAGATGACTTCTTGGCCGAGGCCACGCCCGAGACCAAGATGGCGCTCATCAAGAAGGAACAGGAGGGAGGCGTGCTCGTGGCCATGACCGGCGACGGCACAAACGACGCCCCCGCGCTGGCCCAGGCTGATGTCGGGGTGGCCATGAACACCGGGACGTCCGCCGCCAAAGAGGCCGGGAACATGGTCGACCTCGACTCCAACCCGACGAAGCTCATGGACATCGTCGAGATCGGCAAGCAGCTCCTGATCACGCGGGGCGCCCTGACGACGTTCTCCATCGCCAATGACGTGTCGAAGTACTTCGCCATCATCCCCGCGATGTTCGCCGGAACGCTCCCGGCGCTGAACACCTTGAACATCATGCATCTGCGAACGTCCCAGTCGGCCATCCTTTCGGCGGTCATCTTCAACGCCATCATCATCGTGCTGCTTGTGCCGCTGGCCCTTCGGGGGGTTCGGTATCGGCCGGTGGGAGCGGAGGGCTTGTTGCGCCGCAACCTCCTCATCTACGGGTTGGGAGGCATCGTTGCGCCGTTCATCGGGATCAAGCTGATCGACCTCCTCCTGGCCGTGGTGCACTTTCCATGATCCGCACCGCCGTCCGCTCTCTGATGGCCACCCTGGTTCTGGCGGTCCTGACCGGGCTGGTCTATCCGCTGGTGATGACCGGGTTCGCCCAGGTGGTCTTTCATGGCAAGGCCAACGGTTCTCTGGTGCAAAGCGGTGGCCGAACAGCGGGAAGCTCGCTGATCGGGCAGCAGTGGTCCGGGCCGCAGTGGTTCTACGGTCGGCCCTCGGCGATATCCGATCCCTACGACGCTTCGACGTCGTCCGGCTCGAACCTTGGGCCCCTGTCGAAGGCCCTCGCCGATGCCATCAAGGAGCGGGTCGCAGCCATCATGAAGGTGGACGGGCCCTACCACACCGGGTTGACGGCATCGGACATCCCCGTCGACCTCCTCACCGCTTCGGCGAGTGGGCTTGATCCGGACATCTCACCGAAGGCCGCCCTATTTCAGGCGCCTCGGATCGCCGCGGTTCGTCATCTTCCCTTTGCCCAGGTCGAGAGCCTGATCCACCAGCACACCAGCTCCAGAACGCTCGGATTCCTCGGTGAGCCACGGGTGAACGTCCTGCAGCTCAACCTGGCGCTTCAACAACTGGCCGGCTGATGGACGACGTCGCGGCCCTTCCCCGCCCTCGGAAGGTATTCGTCCTTGGCCACGACGCCACTCTGGACGTGGAAGCCGTGGCAAGCCGCGTGGTCGTCGAGGGTGCTGAGCTGGTCCTGGTGAGCCTGGGGCACCCCGTGGCGCCGATGCAGTCGGTCATCGTGGCCGATGCCCTTCGTCTGGCCGACGAGCTGCGCCTTTGGCTGGACGCCGTCTTGGTCACTGGTCCCGAGCAGATCCGCGAGCTCCTTCGTGATAGAGACGAGGTCACGATCCTGGCATCCGGCGCAGAACGACGACGGATTGCGCGAGCGGTGGGCGGGAAGGTGTCGGGAAATGGCGCACGTCCTTCGCGCACGTCGGACGCTCCCGCGCGAAGCCACTCCGCTCGAACGGACCGAGCACTGGATGGCCCCCCGCATGTCGCTCCTCCGGTCGACCGAACGTCCGTCGCTCTGGTGGCCGAGGCACCTGCACCCGAGCGCCGAGCGCAGAATGGCGAGGTGTCTCGTCCGGACGAAGCTCTATCCGTTCCCGCCGCCTCCGAGTCGGTCGAGGCGCTGGCCGGCCATGAGGTCGTGCAGCCCGTCCTGGATACGGTGTGGACCCGAGAGCAGGCGGAGGCGCGCAAGAACGCATCCCTCCGCGTCTACCTGGGGGCGGCGCCGGGAGTTGGCAAGACCTTCGCCATGCTGAGTGAGGGGCAGCGGCGACGGTCCCGAGGTACCGACGTGGTCGTGGGAATGGTCCAGACCTACGATCGCCCCCGGAC
>JBKPBM010000136.1:0-8854 GCA_046744325.1 Actinomycetota bacterium
GGTCCGGTCCCAGCGGGTCGATGTCGGCCAGCAGGTGGCCCCGGACGCGGTACATGTTCACCAGGCGGAGGACCTGCGCCTGCTTCTCCTGGCCCGAGCCCAGCCCGTCGCCCTGCACGGCTCCCCGGTCGGCGCTCCACCGGACCGGCTCGTAGGGGATGCCCAGGCTGGCGAACACGCCTTCGTAGAAACGATCCTCGCCGAGCATGAGCCGTTCGAGCGTCGCCAGGAACTCGCCCGACTCCGCTCCCTGGATCACGCGGTGGTCGTAGGTGCTGGTGACCCCGATGACCTTGCCCACGCCGAGCGCGGCGAGGGCGGCCGGGTCCGACCCCTGGTACTCGCTGGGGTAGTCGACGCGGCCGGTGGCGATGATCGCGCCCTGGCCGGGCATCAGACGCGGCACGCTGAGCTGGGTGCCGATGGTCCCCGGATTGGTCAGCGTGACCGTGGTCCTGGCGAAGTCGTCGGGGGTCAGCTTGTTGGCCCGGACCCGCCGGATGATGTCCTCGTAGGCACCCCAGAACCCGGCGAAGTCCATCCGACTCGCGCCCTTGATGTTGGGGACCAGGAGGCTTCGGGCGCCTCCCTCCTTCTCCACGTCCACCGCCAGCCCGAGGTTCACCACGTCGGGCCGGACCACGTACGGGATCCCGTCGACCTCGGCGAAGCTGGACTTCATGGCCGGCGTGGCCTCCAGCGCCCGGACGATGGCCCACCCGATCAGGTGGGTGAAGCTGACCTTGCCCCCGCGTCTGGCCGCCAGCCACCGGTTCAGGACGCGGCGGTTCTCCTCCAGGAGCTTCGCCGGGACGATCCGGAACGAGGTTGCCGTTGGGACGGCGAGGCTCGCCTGCATGTTCTTGACGATCCGCTCCGCGCCGAACCGCAGGCGCTCCGCCCCCTGAGGGACCTTCGCCTCCGTCGTGGGCGCGGGCGGCCGCTGGGGCGGCGTCGGTTGGGGCTCTTCCTGTGGCTCGGCGGCAGGGGCCTGTTCCTGGACCTGTCCATCACCGCTCACGTCGGCCTGCGGCTCGCCCAGGGTCGGGCGGAAGTCCTCGAAGAACTCCTTCCACGCGGGCCCGACCGCCTCGGGGTTCTCCCGGTAACGGCGGTAGAACTCGTCGATCAGCCACATGTTCGGGCCGAGCGCCGAGGGAGCGATCTCTTCCTGTGTGGTCATGATCCGCCCGCCATCGATCAAGGCTTTCCCGTGAGCGTAGCGCCAATCCAACGAGCGGAGCGATTCAGGATCAGGACTGATTAGATCCTTCCCGCCCAGACCGATGGCGGCGCAACCTCTAGTGTGTGGAACGCTGCTGACGGGCTCATTCATGCCCAGCACTCAAGGAGGAACCGATAGACGACCGCGGGATCGCCCCATATGCCCTGAGGGCCGGGGAGGGGTGGACGTACAACTACGGGATCGACTTCACGGTCAAGGCGGGCGAGCGTGGCCCGGGCCGCCGCGTCGCGGTCCTCGAGTACACCACTCGGCGGGGCGAGGAGCCGCCGGAGCACACCCACGACACCGAGGACGAGATCTTCTACGTCCTCCAGGGTGCCCTCACGTTCCGATGCGGAGCGGAGACGTTCGAGGTCGAGGACGGCGGGTTCGTGTTCCTCCCCTGTGGGATCTCGCACGGTTACACGATCCGCAGCGATGGGGTGGTCCGCGTGCTGGTCGTGACGTCGCCCGCGCAGACGGAGGGTGTCGACGGTTGGGGCGGGTTCGTCTCCGACCTCGAGTCCTCGGGCGAACCGCGCACCACCCCTTCTTCGGGCGCAGCTTCGCCCCACTGACAGGCCCAGCCTGCATCAGCATCGCCTTCTCCGAGCGTGGATCCGGTGCTCCTGACCTACGTCGCCGCCCTGCAAGGTCCCTATCTGGATGCGTACAACGACGTTCGGGCGTCTGCGATCCCCTGCGTCTCGGAGGCGGATCTGACCGCGTGCCGATCGGTCGACGCAGGACTGGTGAAGGACCTTGACAGGCTGAGCGCTTCGCTCGACGCTGCTCGCCCTCCTGCCACCCTCAGCACCGCCCAGAGCGACCTCGCGAGGGCCGTCCACGACTTCGACGCGGCAATCCAACAACGGATCGCGTTCATCGACGAAGAGAACCGGAAAGCCTTCCTCGCTGCCGATACGAGCGTGCTCGCAGCTGCTGGAGAATTGTGTTCCCCGATCGCAGCCATCAAGGCCCTGGATCTGCTGGCGGATCTCCCACCCATGCTGTCCAGCTGTTCCGGGTAGCGTCCGCCTGCGCGTAACTCGGGCTCGGAGCTACTCCATCCGGAGGGACTCGACCGTCCGGCGAAGGCCCTCCTCCAGGGGCGTCCACGGCTTCCACCCCAACTTCCGTTCGGCCAGCGACACGTCGAGCGCACTTCGTCGGACGTCGCCCTCGCGCGGTGGCCCATGGTGCGCCGCCCGAGGGTACCCGGTAATCTTGGCCACCAGCTGGTGGATGCGGTTCACGCTGGTCTCCACCCCGGTGCCGACGTTCAGGGTCAGTCCGGGCGCGCGATCGGCCGCGGCCGCCAGGGCGAATGCGTGTACGGTGTCCTCGACGAAGACGTAGTCCCGCGTCTGCTCGCCGTCGCCGAACACCACCGGCGACTCCCCGGCCAGCATCTTCCGGGCGAAGATCGCCACCACCCCCGCCTCGCCGTGCGGATCCTGGCGCGGCCCGTATACGTTCGCCAGGGCCAGCGCGGCGAAGTCGACACCACGCTGGGCGCGGTAGAAGTTCAGGTAGTAGAGGGCCGCCTTCTTCGAGATCCCGTACGGCGAGACCGGCAGCGAGCCGCGCCCGGACGACTCGGCCACCGGGAGTTTGCGCGCGTCGCCGTAGAGGGTCCCGCCCGACGCCGCGAACACCACCTTCCTCGTGCCTGCCCGGGCGGCGGCCTCCAGCACGTTGAGGGTCCCGATCAGGTTGATCACCGCGTCCTCGACGGGATCCTCGATCGAGCGGGACACCGACGCCTGGGCCGCCAGGTGCAGGATCACCTCGGGCCGTTCGCGCTCGATGACCGTGCCCAGCAGCTCGCCCCGGATGTCGGCGTTGACGAAGGAGAACTGGCCCTCGTAACTGCGCGCCTGGGCCAGGTTGGCGATGCGTCCGGTCTGGAGCGAGTCGACGGCGACCACCCGGCGGCCCTCCGCGAGCAGCCGGTCGCAGAGATGTGAGCCGATGAACCCGGCGCCCCCCGTGACCAGGTACGTGCTCACGGGGTGCAGGGTACACGCAGGACGCTGGCCCGATGAGGAGCCGGGCGGCCGGTCAGCGACGCGCTTTGGGGATCACGAACTTCAGGGCAGTGTGCGACTCGGAGAACCGGACGACCTTCGTATCGACCAGGCCGGCGGCGACCCCGGATTCGATCACCTCGACCTCCCGGATCTCCTGTCGGCCCTTCGGGTAGACCACCCAGACGGCACCGTCCCGGGCGATCGCCGATTCCATCAGAGCCAGCCGGGCCAGGTCCCGTCGATGCTCCGCGCCCATGAAGACGAGGTCGGCGCTCGACCGTCGCCGCCCAATGGTCACGTCCGCGCCCCGGGCCCGAAGCTCCGCGACAAACCCGGCGTTGCTCAGGTGGAGGATGCTGACCCGCATCCCCTCCTTCACCCCGAGCTTGTCCAACAGGGGCTTGCCCCCGCGGAGTCGATCGGCCCACGCCTGGGCCTGGGGCCCCAGCCGGAAGCTGGCCCGCTCGCTCCCGTGCACGACCTCGAGCCAGCCGTCCTCGACCGACGCGGAGGTGACCTCGTCAAGCGGAATGGTCAAGCGCCGATCGCCCCGGAACACCAGCTCGTCGGTCTCCAGGAACAGCCGGCCATCCGAGGTCCGCCCACCGAAGCGCGCGGTGCACGTCGTCTCCCGTCCCACCGGTTCGTCGCTCCTGGATCGCTCGCCGCGATCTTCGCCGCTGCAGTTGCGCTCGGTCGAGCTGTGACGGTACCCTCCCGCGGCCGGCCTGTCACGACAGCGACCCCCATGGGTCCGGACGTCGCTGCCCGGCTGCGAGGGCATCCGCTCCGACGGGCCGCCGAGGGAGACGTCGAAAGGGGGAATCCGGTGAATGCGTTCCGACGTCGTCTGATCGCCGCCAGCGTTCCGATGATCGTCCTGGCCAGCATGGTGGTGGGGCACCCGAGCGCCGCCACCTCGCGTGGTGCGGCCACGCGGTCCGCGGCCTCACGCCCACCGAGCGCCGCCCTTGTGGCGAAGGTCCAACGCGAGATCATCGTTCGGTTCCGGCCGGGAACGTCGGCCTCGGCCATGGCGTCCGCCCGTTCCTCCACCGGGGCCACCCTGGTCAGAGCGTTCAAGACCCTGACCGGGATGCAGGTCCTGCGCCTCCCGTCGTCCGCGTCCGCCGCCGCGGCGGTGGCCAGCCTGAACGCCCGCCCCGACGTCCTGTACGCGGAGCGGAACCGGATCGTCCCGCTCAACGACGCCACGACATCGTCTTCGCCACGCGACTCGGTCGACGAGACGACGCCGAACGACCCCCTGTTCGCCAACCAGTGGGACTGGAAGAACACCGGGCAGTTCGGCGGAACGGTGGGCGATGACGTCGACGCCACCAAGGCGTGGGACCTGGCCACCGGGTCGTCGTCGGTGTACGTCGAGGACATCGATACCGGGGTCGACTACCACCACGTCGACCTGGCGGCGAACCTCGGGTTCAACACCGCCGAGTGCAACGGCACACCGGGGGTCGACGACGACGGCAACGGCTACGTCGATGACTGCTACGGGATCGACACCATCAACGGCGACACCGACCCGATCGACGACTTCGGCCACGGAACGCACACCGCGGGCACGATCGGCGCGGTCGGGAACAACGGCGTCGGCGTCACCGGGATCAACTGGGATGTCACCATCATCGCCTGCAAGTCCCACGACGCCTCGGGCAACGGGTCCATCGCCAGCATCATCGAGTGCTACGACTACGGCTCGCTGGAGAAGGACGCGGGCTACAACATCATCTCGACGAACAACTCGTACGGCGGCTGCCCCGAGGCGTGTGGCTTCGACCAGGGCACCCTGGACGGCATCAAGGGCCTGCTGGACCACGGGATCCTGTTCGCCGTCTCGGCAGGGAACAACGTGTCCAACAACGACAGCGTCGACCTGTACCCGACCAACTACTTCCTGCCGAACGTGATCTCGGTGGCGGCCACCACCAACACGGATGCCCTGGCCTTCTTCTCGGACTACGGCCAGCGCAGCGTAGCGGTCGGCGCGCCGGGCCAGACCGTGTACAGCACCTGGCCGGGGAACCTGTACGTCTACCTGGACGGGACGTCCATGGCCGGGCCCCACGTGGCCGGCCTGGCGGCATTGTTGAAGGCGTGGAACCCGTCGCTCGACTGGATCGCCATCCGCAACCTGATCCTGGCCGGCGGGGACCCGACCTCGGCGCTGTCCACCAAGACGTTCACGGGCCGCCGTTTGAACGCGTACGGGTCGCTGACCTGCTCGGGCACGGCGATCCAGGCGCCGCTGCGCCCGCTGGCCAACACCACGGGCGGCCAGCCGGCCCTGATCGGCTACGAGAACATCGACTGCGCCGATCCGCTGGGTGGGACCACGGTGACGATCAACCCGGGCGGCACGATCCTGCAGCTGGGCGACGCGGGGCTCCTGGGTGACCAGGTGGCCAACGACGGCATCGCCACCATCAAGTGGAGCCCGTGCTCGACGGGCACCTACACGATGACGTTCTCCACCGGCGGGTCGCTGACCACGACGGTCACGGGGTCCACCCCATGCATCAGCCTGTCGGCGAAGTCCGGCCCTCCGGGCACCAGGGTCAAGGTGCAGGGGACGGGGTTCGCCCCCCACGAGCGCGTCCGGATCACGTTCGACGGCCGGGGCATCGGCAAGGCCACCGCGGACGCCACCGGCGCCATCCGGGCCAGGGTGACCATCCCGTCGGCGGCGACCTCCGGCCAGCACGAGATCGACGCCGCGAGCGTCAGCGGCCTGATCGCCTTCGCGGAGTTCGACGTCACGTAGAGGCAACCGGGACTTGGTCCGGAACGAAGCGGCCTCGCCCACTCTGGGCGAGGCCGCGACGCTGGATGATGGCCCTCAAGACCTCCACCCACCCACCGATGCACCGAGCACTGCCCTTTGCGTCCCCGCGGAAGGTTCCATCTCCGTGATCTTCTGACCGTGAAGCGCCGCACGGGCGCAAGGCTTGTTGTCTTCGCGCCGATCGCATGGGAAGGTCCCTCGGACTTCGAGGGGGTTCAGCCATCGGGACGACCAGCGCCCCCGTCCCGACCGCGCGATCGGAGAGGACGGCACCACGTCGCCGATGGCGTGCGTCTGGGTGGGCACACATCTGCATCCTGCTGTCCATCCTGCTGTTGGAGCTTGCGCTGCTGGTCGGGGCAACCACCGAGAGCGAGCGGCCCGCCCGAGCAGCCGATCGGCTGGCAGCGTCGGGCGAGCCCGCTCCCGGGAAGGGCCCGAGCCTGGCGGTTCCGCCGGGCAGGGGTGACGCGGGCGGGCACGACCGTCCGTTGACCGGGGTCGCGCTCGAGCGCAAGGCGCTGTCGGGAACCCCGGACTCCGTGCCCACCACCTCCAGCGCCCCCGCCGCCGCCATCAGCCGGTATCTCCGAACGACGAAGACCGCCTCCGCCGGCAGGGCCGGGTGCTCGTTCGGCCATCGGGCGAGGCGGAACCCTTCCATGGGCGACCTGCTTGTCGTCCTGGACCTCGGAAGGCCGGCCCACCGGCACGGCTCGTGGGGGACCACCGTGTTCGGCGGCGGCTACCGTTCCACCGATCAGATCGCGACAGCTGCCGAGGCGTACGCCACCGGCTTCTGGCGTTGCTCCGGACGCCGCCCCTTGCACCTCCGGGTGGCCATCGGGACCAGCAACTACGGGCGGGGCGTGACGTGGAGCCACGGCCGCGCATGGGCCCGCATGGTCAACGGGGCCAACGACTGGCTGCAGGGCCGCGGCTACACCTCCAGGATCGATTTCGCCGGCGCCAACGACATCGAGCTCGGGTGGAACGGGCCGAAGGTCAGTCGGGCCTGGGTGGCCGGTTACGACAGCGCGGGGCAGTTCCCCTTCTACGACTACGGCGACGCCGGGGCCTGCCCGCCCGCCGGCAACTGCGTCGGACGGTGGACGATGGAGGACCTCTGGTACGTGTCCTGGGGGGCGCGCACGGCGTGGCCCCTGCCCGAGATCTACTCGCCGACCGGCGTGAACGCGAGGCAGTGGCACCTCCTGAGCCTGTACTCGCTGCGCCATCATGGCTATCCCATGCGCATCGCCGGTGCACTGTCGCAGCTCACCGCATGCCGCCAGTCCAGCGACCCCTGTCGGGGCACCAGGAATTCGCCCACTCGCGCCTGGACGCTCTTGTGGCGGGCCCTCAACGCCGACCCGCGGACGGCCCAACCCCTCCGGTGGTCGAGCGACATCAGCTGGTAAGCGAGACCTTCGAAGGGGACCGGCAATCGGTCCTCCGCCGTTCCCCGAATCGCCCTCGACCTGTTATCGTGCTCTCTCCGGCCCCGTCTCCGCGCGTCCTGAGCAGAGCGCATGCCCGTCGATCCGAGAACAGCCGAGGTAGCCCGAATGCGCAGACCCGCTCGCCCGATCGTGACCGCGCTCGCCGTCGTGCTGGCCACCCTCATCCTGAGCCCCGAGGCTGCTTCGGGCAACCCGTTCCATTCGGGCATCCGCGCATCGAGCGTCGGGGTCCGGCCGCCGGGGCTTCCCCAGACCGGCGTGCAGTTCGGTGCGTATGTCGAGCCCGATTGCACGTGGACGGCCTGTACGCGGACCGATGCCCAGACGGTCGTCGAAACGCAGCAGGCCGACCGACAGATGCAGATCGACCACCAGTTCTACCTGTGGGACGAAGCGTGGCCGACCCAGGAGGACACGGACTCGGCAGCGGCGGGGCGGACCCTGATCCTCACGTGGGACCCGGTGTACCTCGACGGCTCGAACCTGCAGTGGGCGGACATCGCCGCAGGCGTCTACGACGCGGCCATCGATGCCCAGGCCACCGCGATCCGAGCCTTCCGCTATCCCATCTGGTTCAACTTCCACCACGAGCCCACGAACATGCCACCTGGCGGAGGAACGTTCGGGACCCCAGCGGACTTCGTCGCGGCGTACCAACATATCCACGACCGCTTCGTCGCCGACGGCGTGACCAACGTGCGATACCTGCTGATCCTGTTCGCCGACAGCTACTCCCAAGGCGTGTGGAGCGACTACTACCCGGGTGACCAGTACGTCGACGCGCTCGGGGCCGACGGCTACAACTGGTACCAGTGCGGGGGACCGTGGAAGCCGTTCAGCTCGATCTTCGCCGCATTCCACAACGTCGGGGTCACTCTGCGCAAGCCCTTGATCATCGCGGAGTGGGCCACCGGCGAGGACCCCGCCGACCCCAACCGCAAGGCGCAGTGGATGACCGACGCCCTCGCCACGGTGAAGACCTGGCCGGAGGTGAAGGCCATGGCGTACTTCGACACCGGCAGGAATCCCCTGTGCTTGCGGTGGATCAACACCCCCGACCCGGCGAATCCCGGTCCGGGGATGGCGGCCTTCGCCACGATCGGCGCCTCTCCGTACGCGAATCCCGGGCCCGATACCACGGCCCCGACCGCCAGCATCGACTCGGGCCCCCCATCATCTACCACCGACACGTCCGCAACCTTCACCTGGTCGGCGGACGAGCTAGACGTGCGCTACACGTGCTCCCTGGACAACGTGGGCGCGAGCACCTGCTACGACTTCACCAAGACCTACACGGGATTGGCGGTGGGGAACCATACCTTCAATGTGC
>JBKPBM010000239.1:0-5880 GCA_046744325.1 Actinomycetota bacterium
ACGCTGTTCGCCACGGTCGCCGGTCGGGTCCGCTTCCACACCTCCCGCGGCCGCAGCCAGGTCTCGATCGACCCGCCGTCAGCCTAGGCCGGGTTCTCGTCCCCCTCGGTCCCCCCTGGCCCGTTCGATGGCGTCGAGCCAGTGGGTGATCTCCTCCTGTTTCGTCGCGCCCCCTCGGTAGAGGTCGGCCACGGCCCTCCGGCGAGCCCGCCGCTTGAACGAGAAACGGGTCCCCTCCGGGGCCTCGAGGCTCGGGGGCTTGATGAAGTAGAACCCCACCAGCTGCAGGCCGTCCGGGTTGTCCAACTGGATCTCGAGCACCGGGCTCCTCCAGGGGCGCCGAACCCTGCGGATCTGGGCCAACGGGAAGTACTCCGCACCGCGCTCCCCTCGGGCGGGGTGGAACACCAGGGTGTCCCCCTCGATGGCCAGATGGCCGCGGGTTCCGCCCATACCGGTCAGGGCATGGACCATCCAGACCGTCCCCGCTTTTGATTGGTCCCCCGGCTTCGGGTCCATGGCGTAGGAGCGTATCGCCATCCCCAGGGGAAGGCGGGACCGGACGGACGGGCCAGCCCGCCATAATCGACCCATGGCGGACTTCACCGACGAGGTCACCCTGTTCGTCACGGCCGGGTCCGGCGGGGCGGGCGCGGCCACCGTCCGGCGCGAGCCCTACCGTCCACAGGGAGGGCCCGACGGGGGCGATGGTGGGCGGGGGGGCGATGTCGTGCTTCGCGTGGATCCATCGATGCCGGACCTCTCGCGGTATGCCGACCATCCCCATCACCGGGCCGGGCGGGGCTCGGCCGGATCGAGGAACAACCGTCACGGCGCGGCCGGGAAGGATCTCGTCCTCCCCGTCCCGGATGGAACGCTGGTCAGTGACGACCGAGGGCTGCTGGCGGACCTGGACGGCGAGGGGTCGTCGGTCGTGGTCGCGCGCGGGGGGCGCGGAGGACGGGGGAACGCCTCGCTGGCCTCCCCCAGGAACCGGGCACCCAGGGTCGCCGAGCGCGGCGAGCCCGGCGAGGAACGACGGCTCAACCTGGAGCTGCGGCTGGTGGCCGACGTGGCCCTGGTCGGCGCCCCCAACGCGGGGAAGTCGACGCTCCTGGCGGCCATGACCGCGGCCCGGCCGAAGGTGGCCGACTACCCGTTCACCACCCTCAGCCCGAACCTCGGCGTGGCCGGAGATCACGAGCGATACGTCGTGGCCGACGTCCCGGGCCTGGTGGAGGGGGCACACGAGGGCCGGGGCCTGGGCCTGGCGTTCCTCCGCCACGTGGCCCGGTCCCGGGTCATCGTCTACGTCGTCGACCTGACCGAGCGGCCCGACGACACGCTCGACATGGTCCGGAGGGAGATCTCGTCCTATGACCCCGCACTGGCCGACCGGCGGTCGCTCGTGGTGGGGACCAAGACCGACCTCACGGACGGGGCGGTGTGGGGCCCGGCGGACGTGGTGGTCTCCGGCCTGACCGGCCAGGGGGTGGACCTGCTGGTGGGCCAGGTGGCCTCCGCGGTGGCCTGGGCGCGGACCTCAGAGCCTCCCGCCCAGCCGTTCGTGGTGCTTCGCCCCGGCCGCGACCCGTTCACCATCCGCCGGGAGGGCGACCGGTTCCGGGTGACGGGGCCACGGGTGGAGCGATGGGTGGCCGAGGCGGACCTCGACGACGAGCAGCAGGTGGCGGCGCTGCAGCGCCGGCTGGTCCGAGCCGGGGTGGAGCGGCGCCTGGCGGAGGCGGGGGCCCGGCGAGGAGACGAGGTGGTGATCGGCCGGACCGCGTTCGAGTTCATCCCCGAAGGCGCGCGGGAGGGGGAGGGTCGTGGACACGCGTGAGATGTGCTCGGACGAGGACCGCGGATGGGCCGAGTTCATCGGCGCCGTCGAGTCGCTGTCTCCTGCCCAGCTGGAGATGCCCGGCTACTACCCGGAGGGATGGTCGGTGAAGGACCTCATCGCCCACATCGGGTCCTGGCAGGCGGAGGCAGGGCAGATCCTCGAACAGATCCGGTTCGGCACGTTCCGGCACGACCCGATCGACGTCGACGCGATGAACCGGGAGTTCTTCGAGGCCAATCGGGACCTCCCCCTGGCGGTGGTCAAGGCGGAGTCCTGGTCGGCGCGGACCCGCATGCTCACCGCGATGAACCTGTTGCCCGAGGTGACCCGGGACGCCGAGGAGTGGTTCGTGGAGTCGGGGGCCGAGCACTACGGCGAGCACCTCCCCCGGCTGTATGAGTGGGCCCGGGAGCTTCAGGGCTCGAGCTGAGGGGCCGTCTCTTCCGCAGTGCACCAATTTGAGCCTCAAATTGGTGCGATGCGCGGAAGACCATGCCCAGCCCGCGCCGCCTCGTACAATCCAGCCCGTGACCAGCGCAAACGCGCCCCGCAGGCTCGGGATCATGGGCGGGACCTTCGATCCCATCCACCACGGCCACCTGGTCACCGCGGAGGCTGCCCTGCACCAGCTCGACCTGGACGAGGTCGTCTTCGTCCCCACTGGCCAGCCCTGGATGAAGGCCGACCGAGAGGTCACCCCGGCCGAGGACCGCTACCTCATGACCGTGATCGCCACCGCCAGCAACCCGCGGTTCTCGGTGTCCCGGATCGAGGTGGACCGAGAGGGACCCAGCCACACCATCGACACCCTTCAGGAACTACGCCGAATGGCCGAAGGAGATGTCGAGTTGTTCTTCATTACGGGCGCGGACGCGATGCTCGAGATCCTGTCCTGGAAGGACCCCGAGGAGGTCCTGACCCAGGCGCACTTCATCGCGGCCACCCGGCCCGGGTACGACATCGCCCGGTTCGAGCAGGGAGCCCCCCCTCGCCGTCCCAACGTGTCGGTGATGAACATCCCCGCCCTGGCCATCTCCTCCACGGACGTGCGTCGCCGGGTCCGGGAGGGCGAGCCGATCCGGTACCTCGTTCCCGAAGGCGTCCAGACCTACATCGAGAAGTCCGGGCTGTACCTGGGGCGCCCATGAGCGTGCAGGCTCCCCACCGGCCGTCGCCCGGGCATTCGCCGATCCCGGACCGGGAGGGCTGGAGCTCGGCGGAGCTCGAACCCCAGGCGCCGCCTCGGCAGACCGTTGGCGACCGGATCCTGGGTCTCTCCCCGCGCCGCGCGGGATTCGTGGCGGGCCTCCTGCTCGCCATCCTCTTGTTCGTCCTGCTGGCAGGGCCGATCGCCCACCTCCGCCGTCGTCCGGCCGAGGCCGTGGCCCCACCCCCGCCGACCACCGTGGTCTGGGGGGTCCGGCTGTCCGATCAGACGCTGGTCACCCTGATCTCCACGCCCGCCGGGAAGCCCCCCATGGTGGTGGCCGTCCCCACCGAGACGCTGGTGGACATCCCGGGAGCCGCGCCCACCATCGGCGAGGCGGCGGCCACCCCGGGGCTGCTGGTGGCGGCCGCCCAGGCCACGCTGGACGCCAGGGTTCCGCACTATCTGTTCGTCACCAAGGCCGATCTCTCGGCCCTGGTCGACCGTCTGGGCGGGATCGAGGTCTCGGTGGACCAGCCGTTCCAATCCGGCGGGCAGCAGCTCGGCCCGGGCCCGGTGAAGCTGCTCGGTGCGGACGTGCTGGCCTATCTCGAGGACGGCCAGGCGATGGACCAGGCCGACGCCGAGGGCGTCCTCGGGGCGCAGGACACCGGTGGGGACGAGGCCACCTCCAGGTGGGAGGACGTGCTCACCGGACTGGTTGCGGCGTCTCGGAACGCCGGCCTGTGGACGTTCCCCTTGGCCCAGAGCGACGACGTGACCCTCGCCGGCAAGCTCCTGGCCGGGGCGCACGGCTCGTTGGTGGACGAGCTTCCCACCACGGTGACCGACAACGGGCTCGAGCCCGATCCCAAGGGGGTCGCGATCCTCGTGCAGCAGTTCGTGCTCCCGCGCACCGCGCTGGTTCGGGTGGTCGTCCTGAACGGCAACGGCGAACCGAGCCTGGGGGCGCAGCTCAGCGATCTCCTGTCCCAGGCGGGGTTTCGCGTGGTTGCCTCGCAGAACGCCGGCTCGTTCCGGCGCAAGGAGACCGAGATCGTCGCGGGGACCTCGGGGTTCCTCGCCGCCGCCGACCAGGTCCGGTCGCTCCTGGGCGCGGGAAAGGTGTACGTTGGGGAGCAGCCCACGGGCATCGCCGACATCACCGTGGTGGTGGGAAAGGACTTCACGAAGGGTTGACCGGTTGAGGGTCGGACGCAGGGAGAGCCTCTGAGCGTGGGGGAGCGACGCACGCGGGGCACCACCGT
This sequence comes from Actinomycetota bacterium, assembly GCA_046744325.1. Lineage (GTDB taxonomy): Bacteria > Actinomycetota > UBA4738 > UBA4738 > UBA4738 > JBKPBM01. The sequence continues at coordinate 4,262 of JBKPBM010000239.1, forward strand.
GGACTCACGCTCGCTCGCCGCCCTGGCCGCCCGCATCGCGTCGTCCAAGCAGGCCGAGGCCGTTCTGGTCCTCGACGTACGCGAGCTGATCACCATCACCGACTATTTCGTGATCTGTTCGGGTGCCTCCGAGCGCCAGGTCAAGACCATCGCCGACGAGGTGATGAAGGCGCTTCGGGAGGACGCGGACGTGAAGCCGGTGCGCCGCGAAGGCGAGGTCGGGGCCCGGTGGTTGCTCCTGGACTTCGTCGACTTCGTCGTGCACGTGTTCGCCCAGGAGGAACGGGAGTTCTATCGGCTGGAGAATCTCTGGCGCGACGCTCCGCTGGTCGCGTGGGAGGACCCGTCCGAAGCGGGGTCGACGTCCGCCGAGGGGTCCGGGTAGCCCCCGCCCCGGGTCGATTCGTGATCACCGCTTCACCAACCGGCGAGAGGCTGATAGCCTCACCCACTCGTGCAGACCGGTGAAACGCGGAGCGAGGACGAAGCTCGACCGCCGGGGGCTGCCAGGACCGATGAGCCTCGGTCCACTCGTCGACGCCGGCGGTCGAATCGACGGCGCTGGGAGATCCTGTGGGAGCGCCCCGAGTGGCTGTACCCGTCCTGGTACTTCGAGCCGCCGCCCGCCGAGCTCGTGGAGCTGGTGAGCTCGAGTCTCACTCCTGCCGGCCCGTCGCTCGACGTCGGATGCGGCGCGGGGGTGGCCACCAGCTACCTGGCGCAGACCGCCCCGCCGGCGGTGGGCGTGGACGTCGTGGCGTCGGCACTGATGCAGGCCCGTCGCATCGCCGGATCCAGGGGCGCCCGTCCCCTCCTGGTTCAGGCCGAAGCCCCGTCGCTCCCCCTGCGATCCGGCGCCTTCGCCCTGGTCTTCGACCGCGGCTGCTTCCAGAACATCCCCACGGATCAGTGGGCGAGGTACTTCGGGGAGATGCATCGGCTGCTGATTTCCGGGGGAGTGATGGTGCTCTGCGTCACCCGCCCGGTGAAGCCGCGCCTGCGGGTGCCATCGTGGAAGGGCGCCCGGCGACGGCTGGGATGGATGCTCTCCCGGGGCGGCCCGCACTACGCGTCCCAGGCCACCCTCACGCGGCTCGCCGGCTCACGGTTCGAGGTGGTGCGGCTGGACGAGCTGCCCTTCGCGCCCAGGACCGGGCCACCCTTCACGATGATCCTGGCCGTCCTCAGGAGACGGTAGATGGGCCTAGCCGGCAGGGCATCAGTCCGACTGATCCTGGTGATCGCCGGCATGTGCTGGTGGTCCATCGCGCCCCCCGGTGCGCTGGCCCAGGCCCGCGCTGCTTCAGCCGGCGACGTGACCGTGAAGCTGGCGAAGGTGGGCGGGGTGGGCTCGGTCGCCCAGGGCGCGGCGTTTCCGTTCAAGGTCCTGGCCAGGAACACCGGGTCGACCAGTCAGACGATCGAGGCCACGGTGGAGCTGACCTCTCCGTCCGAGGGGGCCACGGACGTGCGGTCCTGGCAGACGACCCTCGCGGCGGGCGGGTCGGGCTCGGTCCAGCTGTCCGAGGTCGCCTCGCAGTGGTTCACCGAGTCCGGCACGTTCAGCCTGGTCGTGCTGATCGACGGCCTCCCCACCGGCAACACGCTCCTCTACACGG
>JBKPBM010000013.1:0-4966 GCA_046744325.1 Actinomycetota bacterium
GAGGCCGCCTACGACGAGCCGTACGTCCTGCTGGTAGGCAAGAAGATCTCCAGCGTGCAGGACCTGCTTCCCATTCTGGAGAAGGTGGTCCAGGCCGGGAAGCCGCTGGAAGACCGCATCGTGGTCAAGCCCAGCGAGGAAGAGGAGATGACGGCGTCCGGGCTGGTCATCCCCGACACCGCCAAGGAGCGCCCCCAGGAGGGCGAGGTCATCGCGGTGGGGCCCGGCCGGTTCGAGGACGGGAACCGCGTCCCCATGGACGTGAAGGTGGGGGAGAAGGTCATCTACTCGAAGTACGGCGGGACCGAGGTCAAGATCGACGGGATCGAGTACCTGATCCTGTCCGCCCGCGACGTCCTGGCCATCCGAGGCTAGGCGGGATACAGCGCGGATCAAGCCGGACGAACCCCTCAGAAGGGACGAACCGATATGGCAGCGAAAGTCATCAAGTTCGACGAGGACGCCCGGCGCGCCCTCGAGGCGGGCGTGAACAAGCTGGCCAACGCCGTCTCGATCACGCTCGGGCCGAAGGGGCGCAACGTCGTGCTCGACAAGAAGTGGGGCGCCCCGACCATCACCAACGACGGCGTGACCATCGCCAAGGAGATCGAGCTGGAGGACCCGTGGGAGAACATGGGTGCCCAGCTCGCCCGCGAGGTGGCCACGAAGACCAACGACGTGGCCGGGGACGGCACCACGACGGCCACCGTGCTTGCGCAGGCCATGGTTCGCCTCGGCATGAAGAACGTCGCCGCCGGGGCCAACCCCATGGGCCTGAAGCGCGGGATCGAGAAGGGCGTGGCCGCCGTGGTCGACGCCATCGGCAAGCAGTCCCGCGACGTCGAGGGTCGTGACGAGATCGCCCACGTGGCCTCGCTCTCCGCGGCCGACCGGGCCATCGGCGACGTGATCGCCGAGGCGTTCGAGAAGGTCGGCAAGGACGGGGTCATCCAGGTCGAAGAGTCGCAGACCTTTGGGATCGAGCTGGAGTTCGTCGAAGGGATGCAGTTCGACAAGGGCTACATCTCACCCTACTTCGTCACCGACACCGACCGGATGGAGGCCGCCTACGACGAGCCGTACGTCCTGCTGGTAGGCAAGAAGATCTCCAGCGTGCAGGACCTGCTTCCCATTCTGGAGAAGGTGGTCCAGGCCGGGAAGCCGCTGGTGATCGTGGCGGAGGACATCGAGGGCGAGGCCCTGGCCACCCTGGTGGTCAACAAGATCCGGGGAACGTTCCCGTCGGTCGCCGTGAAGGCACCGGGCTTCGGCGACCGCCGCAAGGCGATGCTCCAGGACATGGCCATCCTCACCGGCGGCCAGGTCATCTCCGATGAGATCGGGGTCAAGCTGGAAAACGTGGCCCTGGACATGATGGGCAAGGCCCGCCGGGTGGTCGTCACCAAGGACGACACCACGCTGGTCGAGGGCCAGGGAGCCGAGGAGGACATCAGGGGCCGGATCGCCCAGATCAAGGGCGAGATCGACCGCACCGACTCGGACTGGGACCGCGAGAAGCTCCAGGAGCGCCTGGCCAAGCTGGCCGGGGGCGTGGCGCTGATCAAGGTCGGCGCGGCCACCGAGGTCGAGCTCAAGGAGAAGAAGCACCGTATCGAGGACGCCGTCTCGGCGACCCGCGCGGCCATCGAGGAGGGCATCGTGCCCGGTGGCGGCGTGGCGCTGATCCGGGCCGAGGGCGCCATCGACCCGGGCGCGCTCGGGTTGGACGGTGACCAGGCCACCGGCGCGATGATCGTCAGGCACGCGCTCTCCGAGCCGTCCCGGATCATCGCCGAGAACGCCGGCTACGAGGGCGGGGTGATCGTCGAGCGGATCCGTTCGGAGTCCGGCGCCACCGGGTTCGATGCGGCGAAGGGCGTGTGGGGCGACGTGTTGAAGGCCGGGATCATGGATCCGGCGAAGGTCACCCGCAGCGCCTTGCAGAACGCCGCGTCCATCGCTGGCCTGGTCCTCACCACCGAGGCGTCCGTGGTGGAGAAGCCCGAGGAGGAGGAGCCCGCCGCGGCCGGTGCCGGCCACGGCCACATGCACTAGACGAGTCGCGAGCCCACCCTCGCGACCCGGCGGAGGGCCGGGAGCGTTCGCTCCCGGCCCTCCGCATTTTCCGGAGCGAGTGGCAGGAACCTGAGAAAGCCTGCGCATCGTGATGCGTCCATTGACACATCACGATGCTAGACGGCCGAACCGGCCTGGATACCGCAGCACACTGGCTGGCTGACCGGGTCGACCGTTCACGCTTCCCCCTGAAGCCGTCGCCCGTCTTCGCGCGTGCTCAGCCGTTCGACGCTCGCAGCCTCGCGCCGACCGCCAGTGCTACCTGGGTGAGGTCCGATCGCATGCCGTCCAGCGAAGCCTGGAACGCGTCCATTCGCGTCTCGAATCGCTCCTCCAGTCGATCGATGCGTGTCTCGATCCCTTCGAATCGCCGATCGACCGCCTCGAATCGCCGATCGACCGCCTCGAATCGCCGATCGACCGCTTCGAACCGCCGATCGACGGTGTCGAACCTCGCCTTCATCGCCTCGAACTGGCCCTTCCCCAGCCATGCCAGGAGCAGGCCCACCACTCCCACCACGAGGGCGTTGATCCCGTTGCCCAGCAGATCCATCGGATCGATCCTCTCCGGGGGAGTGGCTCCGGCTACAGACGCAGGCTACCACCGGCGACCGACGGCTCCATGGTCCATCCCTCCTGAGCATGGAGGAGTTGTCCAGTGCCTGAGGGGCCGGGACAATCGGGTCCTCGATGAACCTCGATCAGACTGACTCTGCGCCCGAACCCGCCCTCCATGGCTCGGGGTCGAGCGCGCCGTGTCCCGGATGCGGAGCATCGAACCCGGCGGGCAACCGCTTCTGCCAGCACTGCGGCTCGCCGCTCCAATCCGTCTGCCCCGAGTGCGGGGCGACCGTTCCTGCGGGCGCGAGATTCTGCGGGGCGTGCGGGACCGCGCTGGGCCAGGCGCCGGCGACCCCAGTGGTGCAGAAGGAGCCCGAAGCCGAGCTGGAGGAGCGCAAGGTCGTCACCGTCCTGTTCGCCGACCTCACCGCATCGACCGAATTGGCCGCCCGGCTTGACCCAGAGGACCTGCGAAGGGTCCTCCGACCGTTCTTCGAGGCCATGGTCGAGGAGATCCGGCGCTTCGACGGCACCGTGGAGAAGTTCATCGGTGACGCGATCGTGGCGGTGTTCGGGTTCCCGGCCGCGCACGAGGACGACCCGGCGCGAGCGGTCCGTGCAGCCCTGGCCATGCTCCGGCGGCTCCGGGTGGTCAATGGCGAGCTGAAGCCGACGTCCGGCGTGGAGCTGGCGATGCGCGTGGGCGTGAACACTGGAGACGTGGTCACCGCGACCGGCGTCGATCGCGAGAACCTGGTCACGGGGGAGCCCGTTCACATCGCCGCCCGCCTCCAGGCCCTGGGCCGCCCAGGTTCGATCGTGGTGGGTGAGCGGACCCATCGCGACACCCGCCATCTCTTCGCCTACAGGTCCCTGGGAGAGGTGGCGGTCAAGGGCATCGATCGTCCGCTTCCGGCGTGGGAGCTGGACTCCGCATCCGGCGCCGAGCAGGGCGCCGCCGGGGTTGGAGCGACCGGGGGCGTCGTTCCCATGGTCGGGCGGGAGGACGAGCTGCGTCTCCTCGAGCTGGCCTTTGCCCGGGCGGTGCGGGAGCGCAGGCCGGGCCTGGCGAGCGTGGTGGGGCCGGCGGGGATCGGCAAGAGCCGGCTGTCCCACGAGTTCGCCGCGCGGGTCACCGCCCGTGGGTCGACTCGCGTCCTCCGGGGCCGATGCCTTCCCTACGGTGAAGGGCTGACGTACTGGCCGATGGCCAACGTGCTGAAGGCCGATACCGGCATCCTGGACAGCGACCCGCCGGACATCATCCTGGCCAAGGCCCTGGATCGGGTGGAGCGCCAGCTCCGGCCAGATGATCGGGGGACCGGGATCACCGGGGTGCTGCTCTCCTCGATCGGAGTGCCCGTGCGCCCGGATCCCCTGGCCGGTGCCGAGCCATCGGCGGCCCGAGAGCTGATCACGCGGTCCTGGCGAACCTACGTGGAAGCCATGGCCGCCGAGCACCCGCTCGTCGTCCTCCTGGAGGACCTGCACTGGGCCGACGAACATCTCCTGGACCTGGTCGAGGCTCTCGCCGGGCGGGTGTCGGCGCCGGTGCTGTTCGTGTGCATGACCCGCCCCGACCTCACCGAGCGGCGGCCCTCCTGGGGCGGGGGACTGGTGAGCTCGATGACCATCCCACTCTCCCCGCTGTCAGCGGAGGACGGCCGGCACCTGGTCGATCACCTGCTGGAGGGGATGCCCGCCCCGCCGGGGGCCGTCGATCCCCTGCTCCGGCGGGCGGAGGGGAACCCCTTCTATGCCCAGGAGCTGCTGCGGATGGTGATCGAGACCGGATCCCTAGCCCGGGACGATGGACGGTGGGTCCTGGAGCGCCCGCTGCCCGAGTCACTGCCGGACACCGTTCAGGGTGTGATCGCCTCCCGCATCGACATGTTGCCTCCCGACCACAAGCGGGTGCTCCAGGACGCGGCGGTGGTCGGTCGGATCTTCTGGCAGGGGACGGTGGAGCGGCTTGGGTCCTCCGGAACGTCGGCGGCGATCGATGAGCTGGTCCGGCGCGGGCTGGTCTGGGAGCGGGAGTCGTCGATGATCCGGGGCGAGCGCGAGTTGATCTTCAACCACATCCTCACCCGGGACGTGGCCTACTCGAGCATCCCGAAGGCCCGCCGGGGGCCGGCGCACGCGCAGGCCCTGTCCTGGACGGAAGGCGTCACCGCCGGGCGCGAGGAGGAGTTCGCCGAGATCCTCGCCTACCACGCGGAGCGCTCCGGCGACCAGGCCCGGACCGCCCGGTACGCCATGTTCGCCGGACATCGCAACCGGCGGGTGTTCGCCACCGCCGAGGCCATCCGGTGGTACGACCGGGCCC
>JBKPBM010000054.1:0-3742 GCA_046744325.1 Actinomycetota bacterium
GGATGGTCTCGTGCCTCCGCACGTCGATGCGCGGATTGATCCCCGCCAATCGCTCGGCGGCGGACTCGACCTTCGGCCGGCCGACGTCGTCGGTGTCGTGGAGGATCTGGCGCTGGAGGTTCGTCAGGTCGACCCGGTCGAAGTCCAGGATCCCGAGCGTCCCCACCCCGGCGGCCGCCAGGTACATGGATGCCGGGGAGCCCAGGCCCCCCGCCCCGATCACCAGGACCTTGGAGTCCAGGAGCTTTCGCTGCCCCTCCCCTCCGATCCTGGGCAGGATGATGTGGCGCGAGTAGCGCAGCACCTGTTCCTCGGTGAACCTCGGAGCATCGCTCATCGAATCTCCACGTCCTGCTCCTCGATCCGGCCGTCGCGGATGGTGAACCCTCGCAGGACCGGGGCCTCGGGATCGGCCAGCGAGGCCACCAGGTAGGCCGCATCGGGGTAGAAGGCCTGCCGGACGTCGGTCTGGCTCGGATAGGCATCGGTGGTGGTGTGCGAGTGGAAGATCGCTTTCAGCTCCCAACCCAGCCGGTCGATCTCGTTGAACACCCGGATGTGGTCGCGGGGGTCGAGACGGTAGTGGGTCGGACTCTGCTCGGCGTTGCGCAGGGCCCAGAAGCGCTCGATGTGGCCGTTCGACCCCGCCAGGAGCCCGCAGGCTTCGTTGGGGAGCTCAGCCCGGGCATGCCGGATCATCTGGTCGCGGATCTCCGGCGAGATGACGATGTCGGCCATGACTCTCATCGGTTGTTAGGTCGGAACGCCCTGCCCAGCCGTTGAATTCCGATCTCCGCGATTGAATTTAGCACCCGAGGGCCCGGGACCGGGACCTCCAGATCGGTGGGTGATCGTCGGCCGAGGTCGCGCGCGCGTGCTTCATGAGCCGGTCCATGCTCTCGCTGCTAGCGTCCTCCAGGTGAAGGTCACTGCTGGGGCGGCGCGTCGCGTTCTCGTCGCACGCCACTTCCTCGCGCCTGCGCGATCGGTTGCCGGAGGCCTCGACGGGGTGCTCGAGGTCTTTGCACAAGCTCGGTTCGATCCAGTTCGATCCCGATCGCGGCCGCCGGCCGCCTCCAGTGGCCACCTCAGCTCGCAACCGAGAAGCGCATTCCTCGGCCACCCGTGACCGAGGAACGAATCGACCACCGGGTGAGCCAGCGTTCACGAAAGCGCCTCAGGAACCCTTCGCCTTGGCGAGTGTTCGTGACCGCCTTCAACCTCCGCGGACTAGGCGCTTGTTGGCTTTGAGCCACCGTGCCCGGGCACGATCGACCGCCGGCCGCAGCCGGCGCACCTCCCGTTCGTCTCCATCGGCTTCGGCGGCGCGCAGGCGCGCCATTGCATCGAGGAACTTCTGGTGGAGGGCGATCTCCTCAGCCCGGATCTCCCTACCGTGTGAGAACTCCGGCACAGACCCAGCGTACGCCCACCGCCATGGGCGCACTCATGCCGTTCACGTCTGGCGTGAGCGAGCGTTCGCGGATGTCATCTGATGGACGAGTCCTTCCGCCGCGGGCATCCTGTAGTGATGTTCTATGACCCCACGATCTACGAGGGGGCCGCGGCCCACTACCGGCGCGGTCGACCGGCCTACTCACCACAGCTCGAGGCTGTTCTCACCGAGGAGCTTGATCTGGATGGGATCGGGAGGCTCCTCGACGCCGGCTGCGGACCCGGCATCCTCACCGTCCGACTCGCCCACCTGTTTGAGGAGGCGGTGGGCCTCGACCCCGACCCCGCCATGCTCGCGGAAGGTCGCCGGGTCGCCCAGGAACGGGGCATCGCGAACATTCGCTGGGTCCAGGCCCTAGCCGAAGACCTCCCCGCGGCTGCACCGGGACCGTACCGGGTGGTTACCTTCGGCCAGTCGTTCCACTGGACGGACGAAGCCCGTGTGGCCGAGGTGGTGTACGACATGTTGGAGCCAGGGGGCTCCTTGGCCCTGATCGTCCACACGGTCGAGGGGAGGACGGCACCGCCGAGCCCCGGGCGACCGCCGATCCCGCATGCAGAGATCAAGGCGCTGGTGGAGAAGTACCTCGGGTCGACCAACCGAGCCGGCCAGGGCGTCGCTCGAATTCGAACCCACCGCTTCGAAGACATCTTCGTTCGCACCCGGTTCGGTACGCCACGAACGATCTTCGCCCCCGGAATCCCTGACCTGGTTCGGGACAGCGAGAGCGTGTTGTCCGGGTATTTCTCCATGTCCTCCTCGGCGCCGCACCTGTTCGGCGACCGTGTCGAGGACTTCGCCGGCGAGGTGCGGGAGCTGCTGACCTCACGCTCTCCCGAGGGGACCTTCTGGGACTGGCCTGGCGATACCGAAGTGATCATCGCCCGCAGGCCAGTCTGAGGAGCAACGCTTGCCTGGGCGACTCGGCTATGTCCCCCGAGCCTCGCGACTGAGAGCGCGCGCTGTCTCGTATTCGTCACCGGTGATCCGAACGACGCCCATTCGGAAGCCGGCCGCGGCGTTCGCCTGGACGCGCGGGTTCGACGCCGTCGGGTCGATCCGCTGCACGACGGTATCCATCGGCACGGCGGGGTCCCACTCCTCGACGTGAGACAGCAACACTCCGCTCGGCAAGTCGCCGGGATAGGCCTCGGCCTCCGAGGGTGTCCAATCGTGGACCGCAGTCGCGAGCTCGGCGCGGCCGATGAACTCTGCCTCGGGGCTCGGCAGGTAGATCAGGGCGAGATCCCCGCGGGCAAGCGCGTCGCGATGTCGCTCGTCGCGACCAATCCCCCACATCTTCGACTGGAGAAGCGAAATCGCTTGCTGTCGGTCTCCGTCGGAGAAGTTGAACAGAAAATGCGCCATCCGCGGAGAGTATCGGGATCTTCGAGTGGAGTACAGAGACCCATGGTGAGATAGCGTGACCTCCTCGACTGGGATCAGAGAGCTCCCACTCTTCCTGTCACCGTGATTCGCCCGGGAGCGTCGTGCCGAACCAGGCCTACACAGGACGATTGGATCCCGCGGGCGGCGAGCCCGTCCTCGAGCGCGGACCGGTTGGCGTCAGCGATGGCGATGAGCAGGCCGCCGGAAGTCTGCGCATCGGCCAGCACCAACTGCTCGACCTCGTCGAGCTCGCCCCAGTCGACATGTGGGGCCACGAACTCGTGGTTGGAGCGGGTCCCGCTCGGGATCATCCCGGACCTGGCCAGCTCAAGCGTGCCCGGCAGGATCGGGACCGCCCCGACGTCGAGCTCGGCGGACCGGCCTGCGGCCTCCAGCCCGATGTGCAGGTGCCCCAGCAGGCCGAACCCCGTCACGTCGGTGCAGGCCGACGCGCCCGCCTCGACCATGGCCTCAGCGGCCGCCGCGTTCAGCGTGGTCATCACCTCCACCGCCGCCGAAATCTGCTCGGGCGTGGCCCGCCCGGCCTTCACCGCGGTGGAGATGATCCCCAGGCCCAGCGGCTTGGTCAGGAACAATCGGTCGCCGGGTCGCATGGTGGAGTTCCGCACGATGGCCGATGGTGGGGTGAACCCGGTGACTGCCATCCCGTACTTGGGCTCCGGGTCGTGGATGGAATGCCCTCCCACGATGGCCACCCCCGCTTCCCGCGCGACGGCGGCTCCACCCTCCAGAACCCGGGACAGCAGGTCCAGCGAGAGCTCCTTCACCGGCCAGGCCACCAGGTTCAGCGCGACGGCCGGCCGCCCGCCCATCGCGTAGACATCGGAGAAGGCGTTGGCCGCGGCGATCCGTCCCCAGTCGTAGGGATCGTCGACG
>JBKPBM010000082.1:0-6012 GCA_046744325.1 Actinomycetota bacterium
GACGAGTACCCGGTGATCCCGGCGTACAGCCGGCCGTGTGGGTAGCGGCGGAGGAACTTCAGGGCGTCCCTGGTGGCCTTGCTGAAGGCCAGGACGGTCTTCTCGTCGGAGGCCAGGATGGCTCCCCGCTGGACCTGGTACTCCTCCAGGAGCAGCCTGCGGTTCGCCGGGTTGTCGGACAGGCGCTTGGCCGCGAAGACCTGGAGGTAGTTGACCTGGGCGAACAGCACCACGAACAGGATCAAGAAGGCCATGGCCAGCCGGCGCACCTGCCGATCGATCACGTGGGCCTCGCGTCCAGCGACCGGGGCCGCCGGCGGGCGTGCCGCGGCGACGGCGCCGAGATCCGGATGAGCAGGGCCAGGATGACGAAGTTCGCCACCAGGCTGGAGCCGCCGTAGGAGACGAACGGAAGCGTGATACCGGTGAGGGGGATGACCCGGGTCACCCCTCCCACGATGATGAACGTCTGGAGGGCGAGGGTCGCGGCCAGGCCGGTGGCCAGCAGCTTGCTGAACCCGTCCTCACGGGCGAGCGCGGCTCGGAACCCCCGCCCCACCAGCGTCACGTACAGCAGCAGCACGGCCACCACCCCGAACAGCCCCAGCTCCTCCCCCAGGGCGGCGAAGATGAAGTCGGTCGAGGCGAACGGGATCAGCCCCGGATGTCCCTGGCCCAGCCCGGTGCCGGCCAGACCTCCCCAGGCCATGGCGAATTCGCCCTGGGCCACCTGATAGCCGACTCCGTTGATGTACCTGGGCTCCAGCGCGTGCAGCCAGATCGCCACGCGGTCCTGGACGTGAGCGAAGGCCGCGTATCCGATGAACGCTCCGATCGCGAACAGCACCGCGCCCAGCACCAGGTAGGACGCCCGCCCCGTGGCGGCCCACAGCATGATCACGAAGATCCCGAAGAACAGCATCGAGGACCCCAGGTCCTTCTCCATGAACAGCACGGCCAGGGAGACGAACCACGCCACCAGCAGCGGGCCCAGGTACCGCGGTTCGGGCAGACGGAGGGGACCCAGCCGCCGGGTGGCCACCGCGAGCAGCTCCTTCCGGGCGGAGAGATACGAGGCCAGGAAGACCACGATCAGGACCTTGGCGATCTCCGAAGGCTGGAACCGGATCGGGCCCAGGCGCACCCACAGCCGGGCGCCGTTGATAGTCTCGCCGATGCCGGGGGCGATCGGGAGCAGGAGGAGCGCCAGGCCGACCAGCCCGATCGTGTATGTGTAGGCATCCAGCGACCGGTGGTCCCGGATCACCACGATCGTCACCCCGAACAGGGCCAGGGCGAGCAGGAGCCAGCCGAGCTGCTCGGCGGCGAGGCCGGTGTCCAACCGGTAGATCTCCGCGTAGCCCAGGCCGGCCAGGATGGCGGCCACCGGGAGGAGGACGGGGTCCGCCCCGCGCGCGAACCGGGTCACCACGACGTGGGCCAGCAGGTAGGCGGCGGCGATGCCCGCCACGAACGCCCCCACGTCCGGCGGCGTTCGCCCGGTCTTGCCGACGGTCACCAGCACGTAGGCACCCACCGACAGGAGGGCGGCAAAGATGACCAGCGCCAGCTGGATCCCACCCGTGCGTGTGGTCGGCCCGGCGTCGGGAGTGGGGAGCGCCGTCTGCATCAGGGCGACCTCGCGCTGGAGGAGGGAGATGGCGACGGAGAGGGCGAGGGGGCGACCGGTGGGGCCGCCACGTCGCTGCGGATCTGCTCCACGATGCTCCGGGCGTCCTGGAGGCTCTTGGCCGTGATCCCGTCGGCCAGCCCGCGCCAGGGTTGGAGCTGCTCGGCGGCCCCGGCGTCCAGGTCGGTCGACTCCTCCACGCGCGACAGGTGCACGCCAAGGACCGTGCTGGGGATGCCCTTGTAGATGGCCACCGCCCCGTCCGACTCGCCCACGTACCACTGGCGGTCGGCGTAGAGACGGACCCCGATCAGCGCCGCCACGATGATCACCACCACACCGGCGGTCCACAGCGCGAGGCGGCGCCCTCGGTGGCGCGTCGGTGGGGGGGCTGGGCCAGTCGCCGGCATGGCCGCCGTCGCCCGCGCGTTCCGTTCGCCGGAGGTGGGCTCCGGGGAGGCCTGACCCACGACGCTCGCCTCGGCCAGCCCGACGATCGGGGCGGTCCCTCCTTCATCGGCGACCGGTTCGTCGTCGGCCACCATCTCCAGGACGATCACCGTGATGTTGTCCTCCCCCCCCGCGCGATTGGCCTCCTCCACCAGCCGATCGGCGGCCGCCTGGGGGTCGGGAGCCCCCCGAAGGAGCTCTTCGATCCGGTCGTGCGGGAGCATGCCGTTCAGGCCGTCGGTGCACAGCAGGAGCCGGTCGCCGGGATGCACGTCCAGGGTGAGCTCGTCGACATTCACGTCACCCTCGACCCCGAGCGCCCGCGTGATCACGCTTCGCTGGGGATGGTGCTCGGCCTCCTCGGGGCTGAGCTTCCCCTCACGCACCAGGCGCTGGACCAGCGTGTGGTCCTCGGTGAGCTGCTGGAGGTCGCCGCCGGCCCGCAGCAGATACAGGCGCGAGTCGCCCACGTGGGCGACGTGGGCCTTCTGGTCGATGGCGAGGATCGTGGTCATCGTGGTGCCCATGCCCCGGAGCTCCCGGTCGGCCTCGCCTCGTTCCAGGACCTGAAGGTTCGCCCGCCTGATCCCCTCGACCAGGGCCGCCGGGGCGCCATCCTGGGGAAGCTCCATCTCGGCCAGCGCCTCCACCGCCAGCGACGAGGCGACGTTCCCGCCCCGATGCCCGCCCATCCCATCGGCCACCACGAACAGCGGCTCCCGGACCAGGAAGGAGTCCTCGTTGCGTTCCCTGGCCCGTCCGACGTCCGTTCGGACCCCCACCCGGATCTTCATCGGCGCAGCTCCAGGACCGTCTTGCCGATGCGCAGCTGATCGCCGGCCCGCAGCTCTGACGCCGCGGTGACCCGACGCTGGTTCAGGTAGGTCCCGTTCGTCGAGCCCAGGTCCTCGACGAACCACGTCCCCTCACGGCTGAAGATACGGGCGTGCATGGTCGAGGCGTAGGTGTCGGAGAGTCGGATGTGGCACGACTCGCCGCGTCCGATCTGCATCGCGCCGTTCAGCCGATGGGAGGCCTTCGAGCCCTTCTCGTCGGTGACCATCAGGGTTCGCGGTGCCTTCCCGGATCGCCCGGTTGCGGCGGGCGCGGCGCGTGTCGCCGCCGGTGCGGCAGGTTGGGCTCGATGCGACACGAGCGGAGAGGCCACCGCGCGCACGGTCCGGTAGACGAAGAAGTAGAGGAGGACGAGGAAGGCCACCTTCAGCACCAGCAGGGTGAACGGGGCCATGGGGCCTACTGCCTCCGGAACTCCAGGACGGTCCTCCCGATCGTGATGCGGTCGCCCTCCTGGAGCGTGTGCTCCCCGATCTTCGTCTCGTTCACCATGGTGCCGTTCGTCGACCCGAGGTCGGAGATCACGAACTCGCCGTCGACCCGTCGGACCTCGGCGTGGCGACGGCTGGCCCCCGGATCGGACAGCACCACGTCGGACTCGCCGAGCCGGCCGATGATGACCCGGTCCTTCTGCAGGGGGTAGGCCTTGCCGCCCCCGGTGGGATCCTTCTCCACTTGGACCAGCCTGGCGCCGATGGCTGCTCCGCGCCGCCCGTCCGTGCCGGCCGGCGCCTTCGCCTCAGCGCCCGGTTGCACCGGCTGGGAGCCCGACGTCGGACCCTCGACCAGGGCCGCCTCACACCGGTACTCGCCCTGGTCGAGCTCGGGATCGGTGTCGAACGCCACCTCCGGCGGGCCGACCAGCCCCCATCCGCGCTCCTGGGCGCCGTCGCGGATGACCTGCTCCAGCTCGCGGCGCAGCGCCTTCTCGGTCTGCTGGAAGCGCGCCCGATCGGCTTCGGACAGGGTGAACACGAACCCGTTCGGGACCCAGACCTCGCGAACCCCGACGGTCTTGTTCGCCTCCATCTCCTTGAGGATGCGCGTGGCGAGCTCGACCGGTTGCAGCCCGGTCCGGAAGGCCTTCGCGAAGATGCCCTCGATGGCCCCCTCGAGGCGACGCTCGAACTCGTTCAGGATTCCCAAGGGTTCACGAATGCGCAGGTCGTGGGTGCCAGGCGCGCTCGGATTATATCCGGGGGGCCTGAATCCCAGTCCCGGGCTCGTGCCGTGGGCCAGGGCCGGCGGGCGATGGCGCCCTGCTACCATCGAGCGAGCGCGGGCGAGTGGCGGAATATGGCAGACGCGCAGGATTCAGGTTCCTGTGGGGGCAACCCCGTGGAGGTTCAAGTCCTCTCTCGCCCACCGGGTCTAGCTTGCTTGCCAAGCCATTCTGGCACGTCACGCATCTACGCCTTCGCGTCGCTCCGCGAAGCAGACGGGAATGGAACCCGCAGCAAGGTAGAGGCCTGGGGGAGGTTTGCGGCGGCCTTCGGTCTCATATCGTCTACGTTCACCAACGAGCGATGACCCGAGGAGGACGGCGGTGACCACGAACGGGACGAGCGAGACGATGGGCACGGGCGACTACGCAGACGTCAATGGCATCAACCTCTATTACGAGAGCCACGGGATCGGGCGGCCGCTGATCCTCCTCCACGGCGGACTCATGTCGGGGGAGTTATTCGGTCCCATCCTCCCGGCCCTGTCCGAGTACCACCGGGTCATCGTGCCCGACCTGCAGGGGCACGGCCGCACCGCGGACATCGATCGGCCGATCGACATCCGGCTCATGGCCGACGACGTCGCGGCCCTCATCGACCACCTCGGGCTCGCGAAGCCGGACCTCGTCGGGTACTCGCTCGGCGGCGGGGTGGCCTTCTTCACCGCGGTCAAGTACCCCCAGAACGTCGGCAAGCTCGTCATGGCCGCGGCCAACATCCGGCGCGACGCGATCCCGCCCGAGATGCTCGCCCAGCAGGCCCAGGTGAGCTCCGCCGCGCTCGAGTTCATGAAGGACACGCCGATGTACCAGCTCTACCAGCGGGTGGCTCCGCGCCCAGGGGACTTCGGACGGCTCCTGGACAAGATCGGCGAGTACATGAGCAAGGACTTCGACTACTCAGAGGAGGTGCGCGGCCTCCAGGTGCCCACGATGCTGGTGTGCGCCGATGCCGACATGGCGCCGCCCTCCCACTACGTCGAGGCCTTCAAGCTCCTCGATGGGGGCCTCCGTGACGGGGGTTGGATGGGCGAGGGCCGGCCGAAGGGCGGGCACGCGCTCGCGGTGCTGCCCGGCCTGACTCACTACAACCTCGCCGCCTCACCCCTCTTCGCGGCGATCACCCTCGACTTCCTCGACGGGTCCAGGGCGGGGGCCGATCCACGTACCCTCGACATCGGGCCCGACCAAGGACCGCGAGCTCCATAACGGTTCCCGGGCACCGACGCGGGCGGTCTCCCGAGCCCTCGGTACACAAATGTCGATCCCGGTCCGGCCAGTTCGTCGTCCATGGGCAAGGCCGGACACCGAACGAGGAGAAAGGGAGGGACGATGAAATTCCTGATGCTGGTCTGCTGGGACTCTCAGAGGATGGACGCCCAGGTCGAGCCGGCTCCAACCGACACCAAGGACGAAGAGGATCTCCCCTGGCTGGCCGACCTTCGGGCACGTGGCGCGTGGGTCATGGGCGACCAGTTGGCTCCACCGCGCCGGGCCCGCTCCGTTCGGGTCCGTGGGGGGAGGGCGATCGTCAGCGACGGTCCCTTCGCCGAGACCAAGGAGGCAGTTGGGGGCTTCGACATCATCGAGTGCGGGAGCCTGGAGGAGGCGGTCGAGATCGCTGCCGGGCACCCCGTGGCCGAGATCGGGACGATCGAGGTCCGGCCGTTCTGGGGGAACTGACCGCGGGTCCTGCTCCACGTCCTTCGGTTACCGGGAGCCACCACGCCGTCGACCACAGGCGATGGGGCGACCGTTCGGACGCTTCGCTCGGATAGGCTGAGCACCCATGGACGGTGGCATGAGCCGTGTCCTGGTCGTCGCGACCGCCGGCGCGGGCGGCGACCTCCAGCCA
>JBKPBM010000147.1:0-3176 GCA_046744325.1 Actinomycetota bacterium
ATGTAGAGCACCACGCTGACCAGCGCGGAGAACGGGGCAACGATGATCTGCCCGATGATGCCCAGGATGGCGCCGAGGAACCGGTTGTGGCTTCCGATCGAGTTGAGGACGGAGTTGACCACCCCGGTCATCAGGGCCGCCACCACGATCACGCCCAGCACGTGCCAGAAGTGGTTGCGGACCAGCGCCCACGAGCGCCGCATGGCCGCCGTTCCACGAAGGTTCTCCACCACAAGGGCCGGGACGCTCACCGACAGGAACACCAGGGCGATGATGCCCGGGATGATCAGCAGGATGAAGCCGATGGCCACCGTGAGTCCGACCAGGATGGCGATGAGCAGGACGCTCCAGACCCGCCGCAGGCCCCACCGGTAGCTCGCTTCGATGTCGATGGGGTCGCCGATCGTGGCGAGGGCGGCAGCGCGAAGGATGGCCGCCTGCAGGACCGCGGTGATGATGACGGCGATGGCCGCGATCACCAGCGCGGCGAGCACGACGACGAAGAAGCCTCGGGTGTCCGTGATCCGAACGTTCTCCCCGGCGATCTCGACCGTCCTGCTGGCCGGAGCCAGGGCCACCCGGGCGATCAGGAACCCGATCAGGTAGAGCGGGACGACGATGACGGCGACGACGGTGATGAGCTGCGCCGCGTTCTCCCGGTAGATGACGAACGCCGCCTGGATGACGTCCCACACCCCGCGCTCAGGGAGGCTACCCGGTGCGCCTCCGGGCGGCGGAGACGGTGGGGGAGGTGGCGGTGCTGGAGGAACGTAGCCCGAGTCGTCTCCCATATGAGAACCCCCTCACTCGTCGTTCGCCGCTGGAACACTACCGCGGGTCGAGGCGGATTCCGGGAGCGTTGGGATCCTCCGCGCCGCCCGCAAACGTATGTCGCGACATACCTTCCCGGGGAGCCCGCGCCGCACCTGGGCGGATCCAGCCGGAACAGGCTCAGGCCATCCGCAGACGCAGGAACTCGTCCACGTTCATCACGTTGAGGATCGAACGGATCACCGCCGGGACCACCTCCACCGCCTGGCGCCAGGTGATCAGCTCCGGATCGACCAGGTGGACCCGTTGCCCGCGATGGTCGATCTCGCACTCGCCCGCCGCCATGACATTGCGAACCCACTCCGACCGCGCGCCATAGGTCAGGGCGATGACGAAGGCGTCGCCGTCCGGGAACACCGCGATGGGCGTTCGGTAGACCCGGCCGCTCCTGCGGCCGACGTGCAGCACCACGGCCAGTCCGGGTGCCCGCGCTGCGATCGGCGTCCCCACGCGGTTGGTGGCCGTCCGATTGAACCGAGCCAGCCAGGGCGGGAGGGGCATCCGGCAAGGGTACGCCGGCCGGGCCGCCCATCCTGGCGGACCGGTGGTCAGGCGGCGCTGGGCGGGAGGACGAAACGGACGGTGGTGCCCGTTCCGGGACGGCTCTCCGCAGCGATGGACCCTCCGTGGGCCTCGACCAGGGTCCTGGCGATGGCCAGGCCGAGACCCGCGCCCTTCGATCCAGGGGACTTGGTGAAGCGCTCGAACACGTGCGGGAGCTCGTTGGCGGCGATTCCCGCGCCGGTGTCGCGGACGACGAAGGCCACGCCGGAACGTGGATCCAACCGCTCGGCCCTGACCGTCACCGCCCCCCCAGAAGGGGTGTGGCGCAGCGCATTCGATAACAGGTTGGCCAGGACCTCGCGGATCCGGACCGGGTCCACCTCGATCTCGGGCAGGGCGGCATCGACCCCGGACTCCACGGTGACTCCCGCCACCTCGGCCCTGGCCCGAAAGGCCGCCACCGCGTCCTCGACCAGGATCCTCGGCTCCACGGGCTCGCGATGCAGCGTCAGCGCGCCCGCCTCCGCGGTGGAGAGCGTGGCCAGATCGTCCAGCAGCCTGGCCAGGACCTGCGTCTCCTCGACGATGGGGGCCAGGTGCTCGTGATCGGCCGGATACAGTCCGTCCATCAGGCCCTCGGCGTTCGCCCGGATCACCGACAACGGGGTGCGCAGTTCGTGGGCCACATCGGCCAGCAGGTTCCTCCGCTGCTCCTCATTCGCCTGGAGCCTCGCCGCCATCGCATTGAACGCCCGCCCCAGGGCCCGAACCTCCCGTGAGCCCCTCGGCTCGACGCGGGCCGCGTAATCGCCACCGGCCACCCGCCCGGCGGCTTCCATCACGTCCGCCAGCGGTACCGCCAGCCGCCTGATGGCCCGGGCGACGACGAGTGCGACGAACGCGAGCAGCACCAGCCCACCGGTGAGCGCGGCCGCGACGGAGTGCCGTCCGCCGGTGCGCGTGAACAGTGCGACGGCCAGCGCGCTGGCCCCGAACACCAGGAAGAACAGGCCGAGGAGCACGAGGCCCATCCGGCGCATGAGGTTCCGGCGCATCCCGATCCACGGGGCCCCTCCGGCCGGAGGCCAGGGCTCGCCCTCGGGCCACCAGGGAGGTCGGAACCGGGGGCGCTCCCAACCCGACGGGCCGAACCGGCGGGAAGGCTCAGGCATCGGCGAACCGGTATCCGACGCCGTGGACCGTCAGGATGAACCGAGGCCGGCCGGGCGTCGGTTCGACCTTCCTTCGGATGTTCTTGATGTGGGCGTCGACGGCCCGTTCGTAGGACTCGAAGGCCACCCCGTGGACGGCGTCGAGGAGCTGGCCTCGGGTGAACACGCGGCCGGGCTCGCGGGCCAGCGTGAGGAGGAGCTGGAACTCGGTGGGGGTGAGGTCGGCCGGCCTTCCCTCCACCGTGACCAGCATCCTGCGCGCGTCCACCTCCACGCCGAGATGCCGGATCACCTCGGGCCCGGCGCTTCGAGCCAACTCCGACCTGCGCAGGACGGCCCGAACCCGGGCCACCAGCTCCCTCGGGCTGAACGGCTTGACCACGTAATCGTCGGCCCCCAGCTCCAGGCCAACGATCCGGTCCGTCTCCTCCCCTCGGGCGGTGAGCATCACGATGGGCACCGAGGAGGTCCCTCGCAGCTCGCGGGTCACGTCCAGCCCGTCGCGGCCGGGGAGGCCGAGGTCGAGCACGATGAGATCGGGCTTGCGGCCCCTGGCGCTGGAAATCGCGGACTCGCCGTCCGGGGCGACGATGACCTCGAAGCCGGCCCTCTCGAGGTAGTCGCGGACCACGCGGGCGATCCGCATCTCGTCCTCGACCACCAGTACGG